>JAJXZI010000253.1 GCA_021780115.1 bacterium
GCCAACGCGGCTGGCGCGTCGGCATCGGTGAAGTCGATGCCCCCAGCCGCCAGATCGGAACGCAGTTGTTGCTGCGCGACGCCGCTGTCTCGACCTCCGGCGACACCGAGCAATTCGTCGAGATCCCAGGCATCCGCTACTCCCATATCATTAATCCCAAGACCGGCGTGGCCCTCACCAACGGGATCCAGGCGACGATTGTCGCCCCGAACGCCACCACGACCGAGGGGCTGTCCAAGCCCGTTTGCGTGCTGGGCGTCCGGGCCGGTCTGGCGTTTGTGGACCGGTTCCCGCAGGCCGCCGCGCTGATCGCCGTGAAGGAAAACGGCCGCGTGGTCCTGCACGCCTCGCAACGGTTCGCGAAAGTTCCCCAGACGGAGTGAGGCGGCGGGAGCGCATCTCCGTTTCTTGCGGATTATGAGGGCGCGCAACCGGCCGATGGATTCCACCTCTCAGCCCGAAAGGCCGGCGCACCCCAGCCTTTCAGGCTGCGTCGCCCGCCCGGCCGGGGCTTGCGGCGGGCGGCGGCCCGCTTATGCTGGGGCCGTGCGCGTCGTTCACGTTCCCTTAGGCTCCCGGAGTTATCCGATCCTCATCGGCGAAGCCCTGCTGCCCCGTCTGGGCGCCGAATGCCGAAAACAACGCCTCGGCGAGCGCTGCGCGGTGATCTCGGACCGCCACGTGGCGCCGCGCTACGCCCGGCGCGTCCTGCAAAGCCTGAAAGACGCCGGCTTCGCTCCGGTCCTCATCGTCGTGCCGGCGGGCGAAACCGCCAAGAGCCTGCGCACCGTCGGCGCCTGCTACGACCAACTCGCCGCGCACCGACTGGAACGGAAGTCGTTTCTCGTCGCGCTGGGCGGCGGCGTGGTCGGCGACCTCGCCGGCTTCGTCGCGGCGACCTATCTCCGCGGCGTTGCCTTCGTCCAGGTGCCGACGACGCTGCTGGCGCAGGTGGACAGCTCGGTCGGCGGCAAAGTCGGCGTGAACCTCCGCGCCGGCAAGAACCTCGTCGGCGCGTTCCACCAACCGCGCCTCGTCCTCTGCGACCTCGGCACACTGGCGTCCCTGCCGGCGCGCGAGTACCGCGCGGGCCTGGCCGAAGTCATCAAATACGGAATCATAGCCGACGCCGCGCTGTTCGCCCGCCTCGAACGCGACCTGCCGAAATTGCTGCGGCGCGACCCGCGGACGCTCGCCGGCGTCATCGCCCGCTGCTGCCAGATCAAGGCGGACGTCGTCGGCCAGGACGAAACCGAGACTGGCCTGCGTGCGATCTTGAACTTCGGCCACACCATCGGCCACGCCTTGGAGGCGATTTCGCGCTACGGCAAATACCGGCACGGCGAAGCCATCGCCGTCGGCCAGGTCGCGGCGGCGAAACTCTCCACCCAACTTACCGGGTTGCCCCGGCACGACGCGGACCGGGTGGCGGGATTGTTCACGCGGGCCGGCCTGCCGACGCGGGTGAAGCTCACCGCCGCGCAGACGAAGAAACTTTCGGCGGCCATGCGCCTCGACAAAAAGGTGAGCGGCGGCGAAATCAAGTTCGTCCTCGCCGAGCGCATCGGCCAAGTGATCTGGGGTCAGAAAGTGCCGGCGGACTGGATCGAAGCCGTGCTCCAGCCGGCGGGGGAACCGTCCGGGCACGACGCGCCGGACGCGACGCCGCAGTCCCCACTCTGAGATGGCCGCCGTCAGCGAAACCATCGTCCGCGAATACTTCGAGTTGCACGGATTCCTCGTGCGGCAGCAGCGCAAGTTCGTCGCGCCGAGCCGGAGCGAGGAGGAAGAGATCGACTTCTTCGTGTATAATCCGCAGCCCGTCCCGTGCGGAAGCCCGCTACCCTTCCTGCTGGCGTCCGCTGAACTGCCAGCCATCACCCGCGCCGTCGTCGTTGTCAAAGGCTGGCACACGGAAACTTTCAGCCTCGCCCGGTTGGCGCACGCCCCGGAGATTTTCCGTTTCGTCGAGCCGTCGGCTTTCAAACAGGCCGCCCAGGCGTTCGGCGGGGACGGTTCGTTGACCCGCATTCTCGTCGTGCCGGCCCTGCCGCAAGACGAGGAGGCCCGGCGGCAAAGCATCGCGCTGCTGCGGAGCAAAGGCATCGACGGCGTGATCCCCTTCCGCACGATGCTGGCCGACTTGGTGGCCCAGATCGAGGTCAACCGCAACTACCAGAAGTCCGATCTTCTCCAGATCATCCGCATCCTGAAGAACTACGATTTTTTCCGGGAACCCCAGTTGGAACTCTTCAAGCCGCGGCGCCGGCGCAAGCCCGCGTCCCCGGTCCCACCCGCGCCGTAGCCATTGCCGCCCGGCGCATCCAGGCGGCGGCAGATACAATGCGTCCTTCCCGCACTGCCAGCACCGCGATGGGATTTCGTACCAATACCGTGTCCGCGTCCAGACAGAAGAAATGACGGGAAGATGGAGACAAACGCGAGGCCCTGCCTGTCCGGTTGCGATCTCGGGCCAGGGAAACGCCCCGCTGGAGACTGGGCCGGCGCTCAGAGACAACCGCCTTCGTCTTCCGCCCCGGCCGTGGCCAGCACCAGCGTTTGCCGCGGGACGACGGATTCCAACCGGATTTGCCCGCGCGCCAAGGTGCGCAGCAGGCCGGTGGCATCCACCAGGCTGAATGCGAATCCGGTTTCGTTGATCTCAATGAGGCGCTTCTCAATCCGCCCGGTGGCGTCCCGGCCTTCGCTCCACCAGGTGCCACGGAGAAACGCCATGCCGAAATCGCTCGGCGTTCCGGTCAACACCGCCGTTGCGCCGGGCGCCTGACTAGGCTCCTGGCCAGGAAAATGCGGAACCTGCCTCGCGGCGACCGCCGCTGGGAGGCCGGCCCGCGCAGTGGCCCCCGTTTCACTCCTGCGCTCCAGACACATCAGCCCCGAGGTGAGGAGGTATGTCAGCCAGAAGGCCCCCCCGCACACCAGGGCCAAGGTGACAAGCTGACGGCCGGCCAGTTCCGTTTTCCCGCACAGCGCCAGGGCGACAATCACCGCCGGCGGTACGGCCGACACCAGGACCGCCTGCCGCAGATAGCGCCCGGATGCGCCCATCATCATGCCGATGGCGACGGCGCAGGTGAGGGTGCCGAGGACATTGAACAACAGGGTGAGGAGGGTCACCACCAGCACCAAGGCGCCCCAAAGCCCAAGATGTTTGGCCACCGCGAGGATCATGCGAGTATTCATGGCACAGCAACGCTCACATCGAGACTACGGGTGCGTTTTCATTCCTGGAGCCTGGCAAGTCAAGCCTCCATTTGCCAACGCGCTGGCTAACGACTGCGCGTTCGCGCTGACCGGCGGCCTCTATTTGAGCAGCCCGGTGAACATCGAGCGGGCGAAGGCGGAACTGGTGTGCGGCAACCTCTACATCAACCGTGGCATCACCGGCGCGATCGTGGGCCGGCAGCCCTTTGGCGGCTTCAAGAGGAGCGGCGGCGGCGCCAAAGCCGGCGGCCGCAACTACTGCCTTCTTTGCCCAGTGGAAGACTTTCAGGGTGGGTCAACTCACGGCTCCATAGACGCTATTCCACGGGGCGAGTCCCGCGCGTGATTGCGGAGAATTCTCTGCGGCGAGGGTTTGCGCCGGCGGAAGAGTAGGACAGCGCGTCCCGCCTGTCTTCAAGCCGAAGCGCGCGCTTGAGCGATTCCAAGAGCGCCCCCGTCAGATGGGCAATCCGAATGCGTTCCGCGCTTCCCGGCGGCCGACGCGGCAATCCGCCAGTGCCTGTTTCGCTTCCTCCTTCGTTGCACTGGAGCCGGGATACCGGAAGGCCACAACGTAGGCGTTAAGCCGCCCTCCTTGCGGTTGCAGCGCGGACCACAACGGCTCCACCGAGCAGGCCAGATTCAGCAGCATCGGCAGGCTGTGGGTCTTGGGAAACACGATGCCAGCTTCCTGGAGCCGCGTCTTCAGGTATTTCTCCGCGCACTGCTGTGGCAAGCCCCCATTTGTTGATCCATGTGCTATGAGAGTTTTGGTTCATGGTTTTGGTTGTTCCGCGCTGGCGTGCGCAGGGAGGGGCGTAGCCCCGACCGGAGCGCGCCAGC
>JAJXZI010000136.1 GCA_021780115.1 bacterium
CTAAGTGGTCTTGCGTCGGCAAAGGCTGTGAGGACTTCCGTCAAAAGACCCGTCGCCGAGGTGAGCAGGCCGGTTGTCCCACCAACCACGCCGAGGCCAAATGGAGTTCTAGTTCCGGCTCTGGGAGTTGCTTGCTATGAGGTAGTAGAGCGTCGTGGGCCGAAGCTCGATGTGCTGCGCCGTGCTAACCACGCCGGCGGGATAGCCATTGAAATCGAGCGCCGTGACCTTGAGCCGCGTGGCGTCGGCGCGTTTGAGGCGCACGGTGCCCTTCAACTCCTTCACTTGCCAGGGGTCGTGGCCGATGTTGACGATGCGCTTCACCGTGGGCGACACCGGCTCCGTCGCGAAGCCGGAGGCTTGTTCCTCCGACATCACCTGCAACAAAATGCGGCCCGACGTGGCGAGCGGTTGGTCGTCGAGCGACACGGCGATGATGTGGCCCAGGTCGAGGTCCGAGGTGATGACCAAGTCTTTCAGTTCCGTCGTGCCGGCGGCGCGCAGGTTTCCGCTGACGCCCTGGGCGCGCGCCGCGTTCACCGTCAGGACGCCGTGGGCGTAGTCGAGTTTCAATTCCCCGGTGGTGCTCGTCACGGTCTGGCGCGCGAGGTCAATGAACGGCCGCAAGTCGCTCACCACTGTCGCCCCCGGCCCGTCGGTGAATTCCACCGCGGTCCGGCCGGCAAAGTGGATCAGCGGGTCAATGCGCCGGCCGGGCGCCAGCGCGGTGCCATCGGGCAGGTCCCTGAGGCGCAGTTCGTCGAGCGCGGCGTCTTGCGGCAGCGGCGTGCCTTGTAGGCGGGCCAAATCGGTCTTGTTGAGTCGCACCTGCGCCAGCACGCGGCCCGGCGTCACCAGGCCGCGACGGAAGATCAGCGCGGCGGCAGGGAACTGGCCCATCATCGCCGGGGACATCAGCGTCCACGGCTGCATCCAGTAATTCGGCTTGACCGTCCACCGCGCGCCGTCGAGCGCGAATTGGACGAGGGCGTCGCTGCCCTGCACGGCGCCGTAAACGGCGTAGTAAAGCGGCGCCTCGGACCGGTAGCGGTTCGGGCGGCTGAAGGTCGTCTCGGAGATCATGGACGGCTTGCCGGCGTAATGCGGATCCATCACGGGATTCACAAACTGCTTTGGCTTGGCTGCGTCTTCGGCGTCGAAGCGGAGCGCGCTGCGGTCGCTGTAAGTGTGGCCCACACGGAGGGACCACTCGGCCTCCTCGCCCTTCTGATTGCAATTGAAGTAGCCGTGCCGGTCGAGGAAGTCGCCCACCGTGTAACTGAGTTTCTCCAGCGGGCCGAGGACGTCCGGGCTGGCGGTCATCCAGTTGCTCGCGGCGATCACGCCTTTGAAGCCGAGCCGGCGGAGGAAGGCGTAGGTGTCGGCATAGAATTGGGTCTGGACTTCCAGCAAGAACGTGGCGGTGTCCTGGTCCCGGGCGGATTTCTCGTTGAAAATGTTCCACAGCGGCCGGAAGCCGACGCGGCCCTCGGCGGGGGCGTCGCGCTTTACCTTCGGTCCGTTCCATCGGGCGAACGCGGCGTCGAGCGAGCCGTATTTCTTCACCAGCCAGTCGCCGAACCGTTTTTCCAGGAGGCGCCACTGCGCGTCGGGGAGGTTGTTTTCGGCAAAGGTCCAGAAGAAGAACGAGTCTTCGTTCTGCATCTCGACGCCGAAGACGGCTGGCTCGTCGATCAAGGCCTTGCCGTTCTTCGGCGCCGGCGTCGTGAGCAGGGCGCGCCACCAGGAACGATATTTCTCCTGGAACTCCGGATTGAAGAGGAGCGCGGCGAACGGGTGCTGGCGGCCGTCGTAGCCGCGCAGCCACGGATGATCCGGGCGCGGCGTGAACCAGAGCGGGAAGTAGATCGAGAAGTGCGTGTAAATGCCCTCCGCCTTCATGGCCGCGACGATCTCCAGGGCGTGCCGCACCGCGGCGGGATCCAGTTCGCCGTCCTTGTCGAACAGGCCGCCGTGGACGCGCACCAGGTTGACGCCGCGTTTGGCGAGCAGCCGGGCGCACTGGCGGAGGGCGTCGCCGGTCAGCTCGCGCGGCGGACCATTAACGGCCCAGAATCGGACCGGTTGGCCGTTGCCAGTGTGGACGAACTGGCCGTCCCGCGCGCCGATGAAGCCGTGCTCGCCGGCGAATTTTTCGTTCAGGAACCGCAGATCGAGCGGACAGTCGGCGGCGAAAGGATCGGGTTGGGGATCGAAGGCGAACCAGCCGGGATTGCCCTCAGCCGGTTGGCGGGACGCGCTGGCCCAGATGTGGTCGCAGCCGAGGATTAGCAGCGCTACCGCGGTGGCGGCGCCAAGACAGCCGGAAGGAAACGTCTTCACCGAGCAGATTACTTCTGTGCGATGAACCGCCGCAGCCGGACCATCGCTTCCTTGATGTTGTCCATGCTGGTCGCGTAGGCGCAGCGGACGAAGCCCTCGCCGCAGTCGCCGAAGGCCGTGCCCGGCACGACGGCGACCTTTTCCTCGTGCAGGAATCGCATGGCAAAATCTTTTGCCGGCATCCCGAACTTCTTCACGCTCGGGAAGGCGTAAAACGCGCCGAGCGGGCGGTGACATTCGAGTCCCATTTCGGCGAACGCCGCGACGATGTAATTCCGCCGGCGTCGGTATTCGTCCACCATTTCGCCGATGTCCGTCTCCGGCCGCGCGAGCGCTTCGATCGCGGCCTTCTGGCCCATTGAGGAGGCGCAAAGCATCGTGTATTGGTGGATCTTCATCATCGCCTCAACCAACTCCGCCGGGCCGCAGGCGTAGCCCAGGCGGTAGCCGGTCATCGCCCACGCCTTCGAGAAACCGTGCAGGAAGATCGTCCGCTCGCGCATCCCCGGCAGGCTGACGATGCTCGTATGCGCCGCGTCGTAGGTGAGTTCGCCGTAGATTTCGTCGGTGATGACGATGAGATCGCGCTCGCGGGCAAACGCGGCGATGTCCTCCAGGTCCGCCCGGCTCATGACGGCGCCGGTCGGGTTGTTCGGGAAATTCAGCATCAGCACCTTCGTCTTCGGGGTGCATTGGGCTTCGAGCATCTGGCGGGTCAGTCGGAAACCGTTTTCCGCCTTTGTCTCGACCGCCAGCGGCACGCCGTGGGCGAACAGGATCGTGGCGCGATACGACACGTAGCACGGCTCGTGGTAAAGCACCTCGTCGCCCGGCGTGAGGAGCGCCCGCAACGCCAGGTCCAGCGCCTCGCTGACACCAACGGTGATGAGCACTTCGTTCTCCGGATTGTATTCCGCGCCGAAATTCTTCCGGACATATTTGACCAGCGCCTTGCGCAGTTCCAGGTAGCCGAAGTTGCTGGTGTAGTGCGTGGCGCCGCGTTCCAGCGCGAAGACGGTGCTTTCGCGGACGTGCCAGGGCGTGTCGAAATCCGGCTCGCCGATGCCCAGACTGATCACGTCCTTCATCGTCGAGACGATGTCGAAGAAATCGCGAATGCCCGAGCGCGGGATGTCGCGCACCGTGGCGTTGATGCGGTTACGGAGTGACGGTGAGCCGTTCATCGGAAGTCTCCTGGTGCATCAACACGCCGAAGCGCTTGTAGGTTTTGAGCATGAAATGCGTGGACGTGGACAGCACGCCGTCCAGTGGCGAAAGCCGTTCGCTCACGAACTGCGCCACTTCCCGCAGCGTCCGTCCCTCGACGAACAGCAGCAGGTCGTAGGCGCCGCTCATCAGGTAGGCAGAGCGCACCTCCGGAAAGCGGCTGACCCGCTCCGCAATGGTGTCGAAACCGCCCTCGCGCTGCGGCGTGACCTTCACCTCAATCACGGCCGTGACCTTGTCGAGGTCGAGTTGGTCCTCGTTCAGGATCGCCTGGTAGCCGCGGATGACGCCGCGCTTTTCGTAGTCGGCGATGCGGGCGTTCACTTCGGCGGCCGGCAGGTCCAGCATCCGGGCGATGTCCTCGCGCGACAGGAGCGCGTTCGTCTGCAAGATTTTCAAGAGTTCGTCCATAAGGCACCTCGGAGTGCAATGCGGGCGACACCGTAGCGGCAGAGGACGCGACCCGTCGAGCACGAAGGAGGGTCGCAGGGCAGGGCAGGGGAGGGAGCGTTGGAACCGCCGGGGCCTGAGGACGCCAGGATCTGCCGCGCGCGTCGGGCGGATCAGTCTCGTCGGCCGCGGCATGCGGACGGCGGAGATTTTTTGAACGTCTCCGCCCTCGATTGTCTAACGCCCGTAATGACCTGCGAGAGTCCGTGCCGGATGCGCTGGTGGCAACGCCGGTCGTTTTCGCGTTTACTTTTTTGCCCCGAGCGGGTAAGTGCAGCGTTCCCAGTGGTCCAAACTGAGTTGATGACATGATTAAGGTAGAGAATCTGACGAAGTTCTTCGGAGCGAAACACGCGGTGGACGGCGTTTCGTTCGCGGTCGAGCGCGGCGAGGTGCTGGGGTTTTTGGGACCCAACGGCGCGGGCAAGTCCACCACGATGCGGATGATCACCGGCTTCATCCTGCCCACCGGGGGCACTGTGACCGTCGGTGGCTTCGACATGCAGGAGCAGCCCATCCCAGCCAAGCGCCTGATCGGCTATCTGCCGGAGAACGCGCCGGCTTACACGGACATGACGGTCCACGGCTTCCTGAGTTTTGCGGCGGAAATCCGCGGCCTCCAAGGCGAGGCCCGGAAGAAGGCCGTGGCGCACGTTGTCGAGACCTGCTTCCTCGGCTCCGTGCTGCACCAGAGCGTCGATACCCTCTCCAAAGGCTACCGCCACCGCACCTGCTTCGCGCAATCCATCATCCACGACCCGGACATTCTCGTGCTCGATGAACCGACCGACGGCCTGGATCCCAACCAGAAACACGAAATCCGCACGTTGATCCGGAACATGGGCCAAAAGAAGGCGATCATTTTTTCCACTCACATTCTGGAAGAGGTCGATGCCGCTTGCACGCGCGCCATCATCATCGACCGCGGCAAGATTGTCGCCAACGGGACACCGGCGGAGTTGCGCCAGAAATCGGAGTTCGCCGGGGCCGTCACGCTGCGCGTCAAAGGCGTCGCGTCGAGCGCCGTGAGCGCGAAGCTCTACCAGGTGCCGCTCGTCAAGCGCGTCAGCGTGGTGGACGACCGCGACGGGCACGTCACGGTGCGGGTGTTTCCGAAGGGCAGCGCGAACGGCGAACTGGCGCGGGCCATCGGCGAGGCGGCGCACGGCTGGCAGATCGAGTTGCTTCAATCCGAGGAGGGCCGGTTGGATGACGTCTTCCGCAGCATCACCATGCCCGACACGGCCAAGGAGGTGGCGCAATGAATCCGTGGCGCAACATCTGGACCATCGCCAAGCGCGAACTCGGCGCCTATTTCACGTCGCCGGTGGCGTACGTTTTCATCGTGATTTTCCTGCTGCTGTGCGGGTTCTTCACGTTCTTTGTCGGCGGCTTCTTTGAGCGCGGCGAGGCGTCGCTGGGACAGCCGTTCTTCGACTGGCATCCGTGGTTTTACCTCTTTCTGGTGCCCGCCGTCGGCATGAGGCTCTGGGCGGACGAGCGGCGCGTGGGCACACTGGAACTGCTTCTGACGATGCCCGTCACGCCCTGGCAGGCGATCTTCGGGAAGTTTCTCGCGTCCTGGCTGTTCCTGGGACTCGCGCTGCTGTTCACCTTCCCGGTGGTGCTCACCGCCAACTACCTCGGCCATCCGGACAACGGCGTGATCTTCGCGGCCTACGTCGGCAGTTGGCTGATGGCGGGCGCCTACCTGGCGATCAGTTGCATCACCTCGGCCATCACGCGCAGCCAGGTGGTGAGTTTCATCCTCTCGTTGGTGGTCTGCCTGTTCCTGATCCTGGCGGGATACCCGCCCGTCATCAATTTCCTCGAGCAGTTCGCCAGCGGCGGGTGGGTGGACATGATCACCTCCTTCAGCGTGATGACCCACTTTGGCGGATTCCAGAAAGGCGTGCTGGATTCGCGCGACATCCTTTTCTTCCTGTCGGTGATCGGCTTTTCGCTGTTCACGACCAGTGTGATTCTGCGGACCTACCGCGCCGGCTGACCTTGGAGACAACGATGCAAAAAAAGCCACTGGAAACCATCCTTTACTCGACGGCGGGCGTCGTGGTGATGCTCGCAATCCTCATCGCGTTCAACTTCATCGCCGGCTTCGCCCCCGAACGCGTGGACCTGACGCAGGAAAAGGCCTACACCCTGTCCGCCGGCACCAAGGCGATCCTCAAGAAACTGGATACGCCCGTCACCATCAAGTTCTACTGCACGCAGGCGGAATCGGCGACGCCTGAAACCGTCTTCCTCAAGAACTACGCCCGCAGCGTCGAGGATCTCCTCGGAGAGTACAAGCAAGTCGCCGGCGGCAAGCTTAAGATCGAGAAATACGACCCGCAGCCCGACTCGGACGCCGAAGACTCCGCGCGGCTCGATGGCCTCGAACCGCAGGCCGTGCCCGGGGCGGACAAATTCTACCTCGGCCTGGCCGTGCATCTCGCGGACCAAGTGGAGTCCATTCCGTTTCTCGCCCCAAACCGCGAGCGCCTCCTGGAATATGACATCACTCGCGCCATTTCCCGCGTCAGCACCCCGGAAAAGCCGACGGTCGGGATCATGAGCGCGCTGCCCGTCTTCGGAATGCCGTCCAATCCGATGATGATGCAAATGGGCCAGCAGGGCAGCGAACCGTGGGCGCTGGTCAGCGAGTTGAAGGCCGACTACAACGTCAAGCGCGTCGCCTTGGACGCCGACAAGATTGACGACGACATCAAGGTGCTCGTGGTCATCTACCCGAAGGAAATCTCCGACAAGGCGCAGTACGCCATTGACCAGTTCATCATGCGCGGCGGGAAACTGATCGCCTTTCTCGACGCCCAATGCGCGGCCGACAAAGGCCAGCAAAACCCGATGATGGGGAACATGGGCGGAGGCGGGGCGTCGCTCGACAAACTGCTCAAGGCCTGGGGCCTCCAATTCGACCCCG
This sequence comes from bacterium, assembly GCA_021780115.1. GTDB lineage: Bacteria > Verrucomicrobiota > Verrucomicrobiia > Limisphaerales > JAJXZI01 > JAJXZI01. Next base: position 6,962 of record JAJXZI010000136.1, read on the forward strand.
CCAAGGTGGTCGCCGACTTGGACTACAAGATGACGTTGCGGGGGCGCAACGGCCAACCGCAGGACGCGCCCGCTTGGCTGGGGTTGACGGCCAGCGCCGTCAACAAGGACGACGTGGCCACCAGTCAGATCGACAACATCTGGCTGCCCATGTGCGGGGCGTTCACTGGGGCGCCCGTCGCCGGGCTGAAAGAGACCGTGCTGCTGCACAGCTCCAAGGATTCGCAGTTGGTGGACGGCTTTCTCGCCAATTTGTCGGGCGAGAGCATTCTCAAGGATTTCAAACCCTCCGGCGTGAGCTACAATCTCGCGGTCCGCCTGACGGGCCAGTTCAAAACGGCCTTCCCTGATGGTCCGCCGGAAGACAAGAAGGAGGCCGACGCCGGCAAGAAGGACGAAAAGAAGCCGGCGGAGAAGCCGGCCGGCGATTCCCTCAAGGAAACCAAAGGCGACAACACCGTCGTGCTCTTCGGCGACGCCGACCTACTCTACGATCCGTTCACGATTCGGCGCATTGACAGTCCGTTCGGCGCGCTCCAGATGGCCATGAACGCCAACTTGAACCTGGCGCAGAACTTGGTCGAGCAGATGACCGGTGACAACAATCTCATCAGCGTGCGCAGCCGCGCCTCGCTCAGCCGGCCCTTCACGCGCGTCAAGGAATTGGAAGCCCAGGCCAACGAGCGTTACCAGAGCAAGATCAAGGAACTCCAGGACAGCCTGGAACAAACCCAGCAGAAGTTGAATCAGCTCCAACAGCAGAAGCAGGACAAAGACCAGCGCTTCATCCTCTCGCCGGAGCAGAAGGCGGAGATCGAAAACTTCCGCAAGCAGGAGGCGCAGGTCAGCAAGGAATTGAAACAGGAGCAAAAGAATCTGCGCAAAGAGGTCGTCTCGCTGGAGACGCGGCTGAAATGGATCAACATCCTCGCCATGCCGCTGGCCGTCACCGCGGCCGGCCTGCTTATCGCGGTTGTGAAACGAAAAAAGACTTCGGCAAAATGAATCGGAAACAACTTTGCGTTCTTCTGGCGCTGGTCATTGTGCTCGGCGCGCTCGGCTGGATGCTCTATCAGCGGAACCAGACCTCCTGGCAGAGCGCCGGCCAGTCCATCGGCAAGAAGTTGCTCGGCGACCTGCCCATCAATGAGGTTGCCGCCCTTGTCATCCGCGGCAGCACGAACGAGCTGGACCTTGTCAAAAAGGACAACCGCTGGCGCGTCGCCCAGCGTCACGACTACCCCGCCAATTATTCCGACATCAGCGCCTTCCTCATCAAGGCGGCGGACCTGAAGGCTACGCAGACCGAGGAGATCGGCCCGTCGCAGCTTGGCCGCTTCAAACTGCTCCCGCCGGGGCCGGCGACCAACACCGGCATCCTCGTCGAGTTCAAGGACGCGACCGGCAAGACGCTCAAGTCCCTCCTGCTCGGCAAGCAACACATGCGGAAGGGCGCGCCGTCCACGCCGATGGGCCTGGGCGAAGGCGAGGAAGGTTATCCCGATGGCCGCTACGTGATGGTCGGCACTGGCGCGAAGACCGTCGCTCTCCTCAACGATCCGCTGGGCAACATGGACGTGAAGCCGGACCAGTGGCTCAGCAAGGACTTCTTCAAGGTCGAGAAAATCCGCGCCATCGCCGCCACGTTTCCGGCCGCGACCAACTCCTGGAAAGTCACCCGCGACACCGAAACCGGCGACTGGAAGCTGGCGGACGCCAAGCCGGACGAGAAACTCGACTCCGCGAAGACCTCGAACTTCTCCTATGCCCTGAGTTCCCCGACCTTCAACGACGTGCTGCCTCTCGACACCCAGCCGGCGCCGGCCGGCTGGGACAAGCCCACCACCATCACGCTCGACACCTTCGACCACTTCACCTACTCGCTCAAGATCGGCGCCAAGACCAACGACAACGTTCCCGTGGAGTTGACGGTCACGGCCGACCTGCCGAAGGAGCGCACCCCGGGCAAGGACGAAAAGAAGGAAGACAAGGACAAGCTCGACAAGGAATTCAAGGACAAGCAAAAAGCGTTGGAGGACAAGCTCGCCCAGGAGAAACCCTTGGAGAAATGGATCTATCTGGTTTCGAGTTGGACGGTCGATCCGCTGCTCAAGGATCGCTCCCAGATCCTCGTCGAGAAGAAAGCGGAGTCCAAAAAGGACGGCAAGGCCGGGACCGACGACGAGAACAAGGACCAGGCCACCTCCGAGGTGAAGTAGGCCATCGTCCTTGGCGCGGTGCGGCACCTGTGCCGGCCGCGGACTTCTTCGGTTGTCACGCCGGGATTTCCGAACGCCCTCCTCAACCCGCCGAAGCCGCCCCGGTCGTGTTCGCTCAGGTACCTGCCTTATCCGTAGCGCCTGGCGCTGCGGCGTCTTGCCTTGTCGCGCGCCAGCTTGTGCCTTCTTGGCCGTGACGCGCGGCGTTCACCGCCTTGGCTGCTCGTTCTGCCCGGCAGTGAACGCCCTCCACCCAAGGTCCAACGCCGTTTGCTCGCCAGCGAATGGAATGCGCTCCACAGCGAACGCCATTCAACCGCCGTCTCATCAAGTTCGCTCGCCAGCCCACGGCGTTGGCGTGCAATCCGATTGACTTCGCCCGCGATCCAACGCTATTTGCGCGCCGTCCAATGCCATAAGATGACGAGCGAAGGATGTTCGCTCGCCATCGCAATCAATGGAACAGCAGTGATTTGAAGCAGTTACGGTGGATTCCCCGCGCTTACCGCCACCCCGTGCCGATTAGGCTTGCTTTCTGGCGGGGTTCGTATCAGAATTGCCCCAACGTCGTCGGAGACGACGCCAAAGCTGTGAACAACAGGACCGGAAAGACAACCCTATGGCCAACGAAACCAAACGCATCAGCCCCACCATTCTCCAGCAGGACAAAGACGCCCTCGCCGCGTTGAAACAGATGGTGGATTACGCGCCCCCCAACAAGGACTTCACCCTGGCCAAAGTCCAGGCCGCCTCTGACGGGATGGAGTCCACCCAAGAGACCGAGACCCAGAAATTCGCGGAAGCCGCCGGCGCGCGCGACGACGCGACCGCGGCGGAATGGGCCTTTCACAACGCCGTGCTGGGGGCCAAAAAACAGGTGATCGCACAGTATGGCGAGGACTCCAACGAAATGCAGGCGATGGGCCTGACCAAGAAGTCGGAAATCAGCCGCCCCGGCCGCAAGGCCGCGCCGACGCCCCCACCCGCCAAGGGGTGAGGCCAGGCCAGCGGCCCCGCCAAAGCCCTCGCTACCGTGGCAGCAAACGCGGCGCGCTACCGCGAGGGGAAGCGACGGAAGTAGGGCAGTGTGGCGGCGACTCGGCAGAGCGCCGCAAATAGCCCGTGTGCCTTCAGATGGCGGCGGTCTGCCGACACGCCGCTACGCCCACGGCCGGCGCGAACCGCCGGCTTGCCCCGCTCCGGGCTGTAGGCCCGGCGTGAACCAGTTCAGGGTAAGTTCGCGTCGCGGACGCCGCCCTTGGTCCGCCCCGCCCCCAAATTCTTCTCCCTCTCCTCCTCGAACGACGTCCCTCGCCCGCGGGAGCGGGAGATTTCCCTCGCCCATCGGATGGGAGAGGTTGGCACAGGGTGACAGGTGAGGGCCGTCGCAGAGCGGGTGAGCGCCGTGAGGCAAGACCATGCCAATTTGGAGGGCCGGGGTGAGGAGTCGAATTCTGTCGCCGGAAACCCTTTGCCCCCGCCGCCCCGCCTGCGCTACGCTCCGCCCGTCAGACAACGATTGATGAGATAACGACGACAACATCTTGACCAAAGCGATTTCGCGTCGCTTCGGCTGCTGATCCACAGCGAAACAGCCAATTTCATGGAGAAGGCAGCGCTTGAAGCACGCCCCGACTGGGGCGTGTTGAAAGCGTTCTTCTCAGGGCGCTTGGCTGTGCCCGCTGTGGGACGTGAGTAAGCACGTCCCACTTTTGTTTTCGGGCACAGAAGCACCTTGGGAGACAGCCCACAGCACCGACGGCGCGCGCTCCATGCGCCGTGGGTTCACGCTACACAGACCTTTCCCGTGACGAATTGATCCGCCTGCTCGAAGCACGAGACCGGCGGGATGCGACGCGCTTTGGTCTCGTCTGGGAGGCCAACGAGATCGAGCGGGACAGGGCGTTGAACAACGACTTCGTGGCTCTCGACCTGGCGCCGGAGTTGAGCGTCGGCTCCGCGCCGTGGCGGAACCTCATCATCGAGGGCGACAACTTCGACGCGCTTCGTTACCTCCGCATGGCCTTCGCCGGGCGGGTGAAGTGCATCTACATTGATCCGCCTTACAACACCGGCAACCGGGACTTCGTCTATAACGACCAGTTCGTGGACCGCGAAGACCTTTGGCGACATTCCAAGTGGTGCGAGTTCATGTTCCAGCGGCTCACGCTCACTCGCGACCTCCTCCGGGAGGACGGCGTCATCTTCGTCTCCATCGACGACAACGAAGCGCACACGCTGCGGATGTTAATGGATCGCGTGTTTGGAGCGGGGAACTTCATCGCCAACCTCGTTTGGGAGAAGGGAAAGAAAGGCGACGCGAAACTTTTCTCCGTCACGCATGAATACGTCGTGGTGTATGCCGCCTGCAAAGCGCTTCTTATAGAGCGAAACACTGTCTGGCGGCGCAGGAAAGCGGGCGTGAATACCGTTCTCGCACACTACGAAAGACTGCGGAAACAGCACGGTGGAGAAGCTGGGCTCGATCATTCGACAATTCGTGCCGAAATGATGAAGTGGTATCGCAACTTGCCCGCGACAGAACCCGCGAAGCAGCACAAGCACTACAACCGTTCCGACGACAGAGGGCTATATTTTGCGGCTGACTTTGCGGGACCGGACGATGGACGAGAGAACCGTCCACGCTACGATATTCTCCATCCTGACACGGGCGGATCCTGCAAGAAGCCTTCGACGGGATGGCGCTGGGACGAAGGGACAACTCGAAAAGCGTTGGAGGAAAGACCTCCACGCATTCACTTTGGGCCGGACGAAACCACGATTCCTTGCCGAAAGAGCTACCTGTCCGAAGTGGACGCCGAACCGTATCCGAGCGTCTTCTACAAAGACGGACGGGCCGCAACGCTCGCGGTCGAGAGGATTCTCGGAGAAGGTATCTTCAACTTTCCGAAGGATGCAGACGTGATCGCCGACCTTATCCGGCTCACCACCGGCCCAAACGACCTCGTGCTCGACTTCTTCGCTGGGAGCGGGACGACGGCGCACGCTGTCCACAAGCTCAACGCCGAGGACGGCGGGAAGCGGCGCGTCATCCTCGTTTCCAGCACGGAGGCCGCCACCGATACGCAGGACAGAAATCTTAGCCGCGATGTCTGCGCGCGTCGTGTGCAACGGGTCATCGAAGGCTACGGCGACACTGCCGGCCTTGGCGGCGACTTCGCCTACCTCCGTTGCCGACGGATTCCACAGGGCAAGCTCCTGGAGATTGACCATGCGCAAGTCTGGACGGCGCTCCAGTTGATTCATCGCGAGGCACTGATGCCCTACGCGGAAGCCCCATTCCTTTGGGCGGGCGACGAGGAGCAGGGTTTGCTCTACGTGCCCCGATTCCGGCGCGAGGATGCGAGGGCGTTGCGGAAACAGGCCCGCCAGAGCGCCGCCGTGATTCTCTATTCGTGGCAACCGGAAACGCTGCGGCAGCACGTTCCGTTTCCAAACGTCCAGCACGAACCGATTCCCGAAGGCCTGGCCCGGCGTTTCGGTTTGAAGACATGAAGACGCTCATCGTCATGGGGAGCGAACCCGCCCCGGGTGCTGTTTTCGGCGCCCTCGCCGAAAACCCCTCCGCCTGGATTGTCGAGGCAGGACGCCTCGACTTGCGCTCGGTGGAGCGCCCGTTACAACACGATTTGCTGCGGCGCAAGCCACGGCCTGAAAGGCCGATGGTGAACCAGCCTAGGGCAAGCTCGCCATGCGAGCGCCGCCCTGGGACTTGGACGGCAATCGGGCCGCGCTCTGAAAGAGCGCAGGTAAGCCGGCGGAGGCCAACGGCCGCTCCTTCGGAGCGGCTGGGTTTACTGGCCTTTGAACCCAGGGCGGCGCTGCACTTGCCCTGGGCTGATGTACGGCTGTCCTTTCAGGCCAGCCAGACGCCCCTCCAGAAGCTGCGATGGTTGCACGCCCGCGCGCTCCCTGTCCCCGAACCATGAGCGCCAAGACCCTCAAGCCGTTTCAGGAACTCGCCATCGAAAGCGGGATGAACCTCTTCACCCACGCAAAGACGCTGCTCGACTCGGCTCCGAACGACCCGACCAGCCGGGCGCACGCCATCAACCACAACGGCTATCTGCTCATCGAAGCGCCGACGGGCGCGGGCAAGACGCTCATGGCGGGCCATCTGGTCGAGCGGTTTTCGCACGTTGAGGACGTGGTCTGGTTTTGGTTCGCGCCGTTCAAGGGCGTCGTCGGGCAGACGGTTGGCTTTCTGCGCGAGGAGTTTCACGGGCTGCGTCTGCGGGAATTGCAGGAAGACCGCGCGGTGGCGGGCAGCCGGCGCGGCGATGTGTTCGTGACGACGTGGCAGACCGTGGCCACACGGGTCAAGGACCGCCGCAACGTCCGCAAGGACGGTGAACTGAATCCGTCCATTGACGAACTGGTGGCGGGCTTGCGCAGGCTGGGGCTGCGGATTGGCGTGGTGGTGGACGAAGCGCACCACGGATTCCACGGCGACACGCAGGCGGCGAAGTTCTTCCGCGAAGTGCTGCGCCCTGAATACACCGTCCTCATCACCGCCACGCCGGACGACGCGGACATTCGCGAGTTCGAGGCGGCGATGGGCATCGCCGAGTTGCACCGCAACCGGGTGAGCCGGCGCGACGCGGTGGAGGCGGGCCTCATCAAAGCCGGCGTGAAGTGCGCGGCCTATTTCGTGGAGCCGGACAAGAAGGCGCTGGTGGATTTGGAGGGCACGGCGTTGCGCGATGCCGTGTCCGCCCATCGGAAGCTGAAGAAGTCCCTGGCCGACTTGGGCGTGTCGCTGACGCCGCTGCTGATGATTCAAGTGGACTCCAAGGATGACGAGCCGGATACGCGGACGGAGAGCAGTGTCAAGCGGATGAAGGAGCGCCTGGCGAAAATGGGCTTCACCGAGGAACAGGTGGCCGTTCACACCGCCAAGGAACCGGACAGCGGGTTGCTGGCGCTGGCCAACGACGAGCGACGCGAGGTGCTCATTTTCAAGATGGCGGTGGCGCTGGGCTTCGACGCGCCACGCGCGTTCACGCTCGTCTCCATGCGCGCCAGCCGGGACGCGGACTTTGGCGTGCAACTGGTCGGGAGAATTCTCCGCGTGCATCGGCGGCTCCAAGGCCGGGCGCAAGCCGGCACGCTGCCGGAGCCGCTGCGCTACGGCTACGTTTTCCTGGCCGACGCCGAGACACAGACCGGACTGGACCTTGCCGGTCAACGCATCAACCAGATTCAAACGGAATACGCGAAGGTCAGCCCGACGACGGTGGTAGTGCGCGTCGGCGCACAGCCGCCGATGGTGCAGGTGACAGAAGCGGGCGGGCAGATGGGGCTGTTCCAGACCGCCACGCCGGCGGCGGAAGGGGCTGGCGCAACGCCGTCCGGGCTCGGTGGCACTTCGGTCCCCGCTGAGCCAATTCCGGGTTCGACGGAGTTTGATTTCGGTTCGTTCTTTGGCGGGTAGCCGGAAGCGGCAAGTTCAAGTGGTGATGTGATTTTGCCACCGGCAGGAGGCATGGCACCTGTGATCGTGCGCGGCGCGGCGGAGCCGTATCGGTATGCGCTCCGCGCCGGGGTGCCGCGCCGATTCAAAACTCAGGTGGTGTCGCCGGACAACCACGTCACCGAAGACGACTGCGCGAACCGGTTCATCGTCTCGACCCGTGAGTTGTTCGAGGTGATGAAGAACCGGATTCCCGTGGAACGTCGGACGCTCGACGTGTTCACGCATGACATCCAACGGGAGTTCAATTTCGCAGCGGACCTTTCGGTAGATCAGGCTTCGGTGCTGGCGCAGAAGATTCTGTGCAAGTCGAAGGTGTTCGATCCGCGCGAGCTGCGCCAAGCCCTGTTGCGGAAGATGGAGGCCGTATTGCGGGAGGAAGCGATGGAACAGGCGGATGCTCCCGACAAAGTGGCGCATTTCCTGAACGTGATACTGGCGGCCCATCCTGAACTGCTCCAGGAGGCGCAGAAGGAAGCGCTCGCGACCACGGCGGAGTTGCTGGAAGCGGACGAGTTGCCGGCGGAGTTGGTCTGCGATGCGCCGCTGCCGACTTCGCCGCGGAATATCTACGGGGTCACCCCGGCGGAATTGAATTCTTGGGAACGGAACTTTGCCGACCTGCTGGATCGCGATGCCAACAACTTGGTTCATTGGTGGCACCGCAATCTCCCGCGCAAGCCGTGGTCGGTGAACGTGCTGCTGCCGGATGGGCGCGGCTTCTACCCGGATTTCATTGTTGGCGTCGAAGGGCGGCGAACGGAAGACAACGCCCTGCTGGCCGAGCCGAAGTTCGCTTTCGAGCGGACGGACGAAGCGCCGAAGGTGCAAGCCGAGCATCGGGCTTACGGACGGGTCTTGGTGCTGCATCTTCAAGGCGGCGCGCAATGGATGGTCGTGCGGTACGACCAGCAACATCACAAGGCGGTTTTGGGAAGTGAGTTCCGCGTGGCAGACGCGGCGGGATACTGAAGGTGGGTTCTTCCGCCCCTTCAGGGCTTGAATTCACTTTGCTCGCCACCCAGGGCGGCGCTCACGAACGCTCGTTTGCCCTGGGCTACTTTCCTTCGCCCCGATGGGGCGATCTTCTGGCCACCCTCACCTCGCGCATCGCCAAACCACACTCACCTGGCCTCCGGCCACCCAATGGCTCGCTCGCGCCTGCTCGGTCGGTCCTGCGGACCTTCGGCTTTGCCGAATTCCTTTCGCCTCTTCCCCGATCGGCTCAAGTCCCATCCGATGGGTTTCGCCAAAGAGCCCATTTGCCGTCAACGCTCCACCGGATGGTAATGATTGTCGAATTCCAGCTTGAATGGCGGAACTTCGCGGCGTTCAGCGGCGGTCCGCGCTTCAAACTTGCGGAGGCCACCTCGTTCGTGGTGAGCTGCAAAAACCAGGCGGAAGTGGATTATTTTTGGGCGCAGCTCCCTGCCGGCTGCAAAGTGGTGCAGTGCGGCTGGCTCAAAGACAAATTCGGCGTTTCCTGGCAGATCGTTCCCACCATTTTGGGCGAGGTGTTAGAGCATTTCCATCAAACATGTAGCTTTACAGGGCGTGGGGGGGCAGGGCAGGATTGGGGTATGCGAGCCATTCCTGTGCCGGTGCGCCAGCGCA
>JAJXZI010000193.1 GCA_021780115.1 bacterium
CCGCCTCGGCGTCCGCCTTTGGCGCGCCTTCGAGCACCGGCTTGGGCGCGCCCTCCACCAGGGCCTTCGCCTCGGCCAAGCCCAGGCCCGCCTTGACTTCGCGGACTGCCTTGATGACGGCGATCTTCTTCTCCGCCGTGACGCCCGTGAGGATCACGTCAAAAGTCGTCTTGGCCTCCGCCGCCGGAGCCGCCGCGCCGCCAGCCGGAGCCGCCGCCACCGCCACCGGGGCCGCCGCCGTGACGCCCCATTTCTCTTCCAGTTTTTTCACCAAGTCGGCGGCCTCGAGGACCGTCAGCTTGCTCAGTTCTTCCACCAAGTTTGCAATGTCTGCCATGTTCGTTTCCAGTCTCGTCGTCACCCGTGGCCACAGGTGGTTTAAGCCCGCTGCCTGCGAACCGACGATTTACTTTGTTGGTTCTTGTTTGTTCCGCGGCACGCTGGCCAGCCTGCAGCGGAAAATGTGTTACGCGGCCGGGCCTTTGTCCACTCGCGCCTGGAGCACCCGCGCCAATTGCGTGGCCGGCGTGTTCAACAGCACCGCCAGTTTGGTGGCCGGGGCCTGAAGCGCCCCGAGCAGGTTGCCCCGCAAGACCTCCAGCGACGGCAAGTCAGCGAGCGCCTTCAAATCCGGCTCCTCCAGCCGCTGATGGTTCAAATAGCCGAACCGCATCTTGGGCTTGTCGAACTCGGCGGCGAAGGTCTTGACCACCTTCGCGGCGGCGGAAATGTCGCGCGGACCCGTCACCACCGCGAGTTGGCCGGTCAGGGTCGCGCCCAGGTCAGCCACGCCGGCCTCCTTCACCGCCAGGCGGAAAATGGAGTTCTTGACGACATGCATCTCGGCGCCGGCCTTTTGCAGCCGTCGGCGCAGCTCGGTGATCGCCGCCACCTTCAGTCCCTGATAGTTGAGGACGATGAAGAACGGCGACGCGTTGAGGCGGCCCAGGTATTCCTTCGTTAAAATCGTTTTCTCGGCACGCATGGCTCGGTAAGGCGTTAAATCGTAAAAAGGTTGATCGTTGCGACAGGATTCAGGCGGCCGCGAATTCCTTCAGGTCCACCCGCACCGGCGGGCTCATGGTGCAGGAAAGCGTGCAACTCCGGATGTACACCCCCTTCACGCTGGCCGGCTTGGCCTTATGCACCGCCTCGATGACCGCCCGCGCGTTCTCGGCAATTTGGTCCACCGGGAACGCGGCCTTGCCGACCGGGACATGCACGTTGCCCGCCTTGTCGGTCTTGTACTCGACGCGACCGGCCTTGACTTCCTTGACCGCCTTGGCGGTGTCGTCGGTAACGGTGCCCGTCTTCGGGTTGGGCATGAGGCCGCGGGGGCCGAGCACCTTGCCGAGTTTGCGGACCTCGCCCATGGCCTCGGGCGTGGCGACGGCAACATCAAAATCCGCCCAGCCTTCCTGGCATTTCTTGATCAAGTCTTCGAAGCCGACGTATTCGGCACCGACGGCCTTGGCGGCATCGGCGGCGTTGCCGGGTTTGGCGAAGACGAGCACGCGCACTGTCTTGCCGCTGCCGTGCGGCAGGGGCACAGTGCCGCGGACCATCTGGTCGGACTGCTTCGGGTCCACCCCGAGGCGGAAGGCGAGGTCCACGGTCTCGTTGAACTTGGCCTTCGGAAACTTCGCCAGGAGTTCCACTGCGGCCTGGAGCGGATACGCCTTCTTGGCGTCCACCAGCGTCACGGCTTTTTTATATCGTTTGCTTGGCATTTGGTTTGGTTGCGGTGCTCACGAGTCTCCCGACCGGTCGGGTGGCTCTCCCGCGGTTGCAAATTAATCGACGACTTCGATGCCCATGCTGCGGGCGGTGCCCGCGATGACGCGAAAGGCGGCCTCTTCCGAGGTCGCGTTCAGGTCTTTCTGCTTCATCTTGATGATGTCCAGAACCTGCTTGCGCGTGACCTTGCCCACCTTTTCCTTATTCGGCTCCTTGGAGCCGACGGTGACGCCGGCCGCCTTCTTGAGCAGCACCGAGGCGGGCGGAGACTTGGTGATGAACTTGAACGACTTGTCCTGGAAGACGGTGATGACGACCGGGATGATCAGGCCGGCGTCATTCTTGGTGACGGCGTTGAACTCCTTGCAGAACCCCATGATGTTGACGCCGTGCTGACCCAGCGCGGGGCCGACGGGCGGGGCCGGGTTGGCCTGGCCCGCCGGGATTTGCAGCTTGATGATGCCGGTGACTTTCTTCGCCATAAAAATCGCTACGCTTTTTCCACCTGCCAGTATTCGAGTTCGACGGGCGTGTTCCGCCCGAAAATGTTGACGGTGACCTTGAGTTTGCCGCGCGTCGGGTCAATTTCCTCGATCACGCCACTGAAGTTCAGGAACGGTCCGTTGTTGATCTTCACCGTCTCGCCGACTTCGAAGCTGACCTTCGGCTTCTCGGTCTCTTCCGAGGCCGAAATCTGCGCTTTGATGGACTCGACTTCCTCCGCCGGGGTCGGCGTCGGCGGTTCCCCCCCGACGAAGCCGATCACGCCCTGGGTTTCCTTGATGAAATACCACGGCTTCTCGATGATGCGGCGGTCCTCGTCCAGCAGCACCATGTCCACGAAGACGTAGCCCGGCCACAATTTGCGGGTGGAAACGGTCTTCTTCTGGTTGCGCACCTCGACGACCTTCTCCATCGGCACCAGCACCTCGTGGATGAACTCGCCCATCTCCTCGGTCTTGATGCGCTTCTCGATGCTTTCCTTGACCTTCTGCTCCTGGCCGGAAAGCGTGTGAATGACGAACCACTGGCTGCGCATGGCGAGTCCTGATTTCACGTGAGCTTGCTGGCCAGCAAGTTGAAGAGGAGATCGGCAAGCACGGTAAAACCGCCCAGTAACAGGATCGAGAGGGCGACCACGACGGTCGAACCCTTCAACTCATCCCAACTGGGCCAGGTGCATTTCTTCAACTCTTCCCGGGTTTCCTGAAGGTACGCGGCAAAGCGCGCCAACTGGCCCGTCCGCCACAGATAGGCGAAGGAGCCGCCGATGACGACGACCCAGAAAACCAGCCAAAACGTGTTCATAAAAATATCTGGCGGAGAGGGAGGGATTCGAACCCCCGTCGGGCGTCAGCCCGAAGCGGTTTTCAAGACCGCCGCAATCGACCACTCTGCCACCTCTCCAGACCCGCAAGTGGCAGGGCGGGAGGGACTCGAACCCACAACCGACGGTTTTGGAGACCGCTACTCTACCAATTGAGCTACCGCCCTACACCGCAGATTGGCACTCTGTGTATTCTCAACGGGACAAAACGGAAGACGGCTGCGACCTGCCGCAGGGCCGTCTGCCAATGTTGAATCGCTAGGCGATGACTTCGGTAATGCGCCCCGCCCCAATGGTGCGGCCGCCTTCGCGAATGGCGAAACGTTGGCCCTTTTCCATGGCCACAGGGCAGATCACCTTGACTTCAACCGAGACGTTGTCACCGGGCATCACCATTTCCACCCCCGAAGGAAGCGCCACGTTGCCGGTCACATCCGTGGTCCGGAAATAGAACTGCGGACGATAATTGGTGAAAAACGGCGTGTGCCGGCCGCCTTCCTCCTTTGACAGAACGTACACTTCCGCCTTGAAGTTGGTATGCGGCGTGATGGATCCGGGTTTGGCCAGCACCATGCCGCGCTCGACCTCTTCCTTCTTCGTGCCGCGGAGCAGCACGCCAACGTTGTCGCCAGCGGTGGCTTTGTCCAGCAACTTGCGGAACATCTCGATGTCCGTGGCGACCGTCTTGCGCGTTTCCTGGATGCCGACAATTTCCACGTCGGACATGCGCTCCAGAACGCCGCGTTCGACACGGCCGGTCACCACCGTGCCACGGCCTTCAATGTTGAACACGTCTTCGATGCTCATCAGGAACGGCTTGTCCACTTCGCGGGTCGGCAACGGGATGAACGCATCCACGGCGTCGAGCAACTCCTGAATGGACTTTTCGGCCTCCGCCTCACCAGCCATGGCCTTCTTGGCGCTGCCTCGCACGATCGGGGTCTTTTCGCCAGGAAAGCCGTACTTGGTGAGCAAATCGCGAACCTCCATCTCGACCAAGTCCAGCAACTCCTTGTCGTCCACAAGATCGACCTTGTTCAGGAAAACCACGATCGCCGGCACGCCGACCTGGCGGGCCAGCAAAATGTGCTCGCGCGTCTGCGGCATCGGACCCTCCGCGGCATCCACCACCAGAATCGCGCCGTCCATCTGTGCCGCGCCGGTGATCATATTCTTGATATAGTCAGCGTGGCCGGGGCAATCGACATGGGCGTAGTGCCGCTGATTGCTCTGGTACTCGACGTGGGAGATGGCGATGGTGACTGTCTTGGTCTCGTCACGCACCGTACCGCCCTTGGTGATGTCGGCGTAGGAAATGGGTTGCGCGAGGCCCTTCTTGGCCTGGACCTCGACGATCGCCGCCGTCAGAGTGGACTTACCGTGGTCAATATGGCCAATCGTGCCAATGTTGACGTGCGGTTTCGTTCGCTGAAATTGCTCTTTTGCCATTGCTTGCTCCTGCGGTTGCTGGTTTTCGTTTTGCGTTTAAACTTCAGTCGTGCCCGGCTCGGCTTGGAGCCCATGACCAGGATTGAACTGGTGACCTCGTCCTTACCAAGGACGCGCTCTGCCGGCTGAGCTACATGGGCAAGGCCAAATCACCCGGCTCATTCCAGTGCCCATAAACGACAGACAGCCGCTTCCCTCGCTTCATCCCTTCGCAGAAGCCGAGGGGCGACCGACTTTTCTCGTTCTATGGCCCAATGCCGGGCGGGAGGCTAGGAGAAGCCTTTCCGGGTGTCAACGTCTTTCCGAAATATTTTTTGCGTCCAGACTCAACCTTGATCGACCCGCAAACCGCCACACCGCCGGGGCCGGGTTGGTGACTTCGCCAATTCTCGAACACCGGTTCCGCTGCGAGTTGCAACGGGCGCCTCTCGCCGCGAATCCGACAGACCCTCATGGCTGATTTGCCTGATCAATTATTCTCCGAGGCCCACCATCCCGCCGAGGAATATGCCCATTTCACCTGCAAAACAGGTCTGGGAGAGGAAGGCAGGCGCCCAAGGAATGAGGGATGACTAACACCCGGGCGAGGGGCGGGAGTTCAAGCATGTCCCTCAATTTATCTGTCAGGGGGGGAATCCCTCCCACTGCGACTTGAACACCCGCCCCGTCACTCCCGGTCTCTCCCTGGCTTTTCGATCTCCGAAGTCCGCCAGTTCCCCACTCATCCACTTGTCAAAGCGGACTCAACACCCTCCGTGGCGTCTATTTGGCCAACAGCGGAGGTGAGCGTAATGGCTCCCCGAAATCCTGTCTGTCGGCTGATTTCCGAAGTCCGTGTAAGCTGTAGCCCTACAACCTGGAGAGCCGAAGCCGAAGTGCAGCGGGAAGTCTTGACCGCGGCCACGCGGGATTTCCGTGGGCGGCAGGGCAAATCTCAGATCGGAACCGCTCTCAACGAGTGTGGTTCCAACGAATCGCCAATTGCAGCAATTCGCTGGAATCACGCAGGCGGAGTTTCTCCTTGATGCGAGAGCGGTAGGTCTCAACGGTCTTGACGTCGATGCCGAGTTGCTCGGCGATCTGGCGGGTGCTGCAGCCGCGACCGGTCAATTCGAAGACCTGCAGTTCGCGGTCGGCCAGCGAGTCGGCGGGCGTGCCGCCGCCGGGCCCCGGTTTGGCCGTCAACCGGGTGATGATCTTCGTGGCGCTCCGTTCGTTGAGGTAAATGTCCCCGCCCAGGACGCGGCGGATCGCCTGGAGGATGTTGCGGGTGGCTTCCTGTTTGGTGATGTAGCCGCGGGCGCCGGCGCGGATGACGCGTTCGGCATAGAGCGACTCGTCATGCATGGAGACAACCAGCATCCAGAGCTTCGGCCAGCGGGCGCGCACGTCCTTGATCAACTCCAGGCCGTGCGAGCTCTTGAGGGTCAGATCGACGATGACGAGATCCGGCGTGGTGGTCTTGATGGCTTCGATGGCTTGGTGGCGGTCTTCGGCTTCGCCGCACACGCTGAGGTCGCCTTCACGATTGATGACCTCCGCGAGGCGTTCGCGCACCAACGGGTGGTCATCCACCAACAGGATGCGGGCGCGTTTGGGGGCGGATCGGGATGACGTCTGGCTGGGATTTCCATTCATAACTCGACGGATCTCAACCGGTCTTACGCCGTACGCAACATGAGACGACGGTTCCCCCGCGCGGACGGGGGGCGATCCGCAGGGTGCCGCCGATGCCGCGGGCGCGGTATGCCATGATATGGAGCCCCATGCCCTGCTGGTTTCGCTCCGCGTCGGCAATGCCCTGGCCATCGTCCTCGACGATTAGCGTGATCTGATCGCCCGGGGCCCGAAGGCGAATCCAGATCGTCCCGGCCTGGCTGTGCTTGACCGCATTGTTGACCGCTTCTTGGGCGATACGGTACAGGTGCGTGGCCATCACGCGATCGCCAAACACCAGCGGCGCGTGGCTTTCGAAACGGCAATCCATCCGGAACCGGTCGCGGTTGGCGTTCGCCAACTCCTCCAGGGCCGAGGCCAGGCCTTCGGCCTCCAGACGCACCGGATAAAGCCCGCGCGAAACCTGCCGGGACTCGGTGATGGCGGCGTCCAACAGGGCGCAGATTTTCAAGGACCGCTCGGCCTCGGTGTGCGCCTCGGCGGCCAACCGTTGGCGCAGCGCGTTGGCGTCAAAGGCGGCGCTGACCAGTTGCTGGCAGAGGCCGTCGTGGATGTCCTGGCCGATCCGCGCTTGTTCCCGGTCGCTGATTTCGAGGATCTGGCGTTCGAGGCGCAGGCGTTCGGTAACGTTGGTGGCCACGCCAATGTAGCCGGCGAGGTGGCCGCGTTTGTCGCGGCTGGGTGAATACCAGCATTCGAAGGCCAGCGGCCCCATTTCGACCACGGCACTGAACTCCTCGCCCGCCAGCGCCCGCCGCACATTGGCCACAAACGGTGGGAATTGCTGGTACACCTCGGCGAGCGGGCGGCCCACGTGCTCGCCGGGCGCCGCGTTCAAGGCGCTGAGCGCACGGCCGTCTTCAAAGGTGATGGTCCCCTGGCGGTCGCCGGCAAACACGATGACGGGCGCCCCCGTGATGATGGTCCGCAGGCGCTCCTCGTTTTGCCGCAACGCTTCCTCGGCGCGCTTGCGCTCGGTGACGTCCTGGCCCACCGCCACGAGATGGAACTCGCCGCGCAGCGTGATGCTGCTCGACCGAAACTCGGCCAGAAAAGACGAGCCGTCCTTGCGCCGGCATTTGAATTCCTGCACGGAGACGCCGCGGGCTTTGACGTGCTCGACGATCCGGGTGAAATGCTGGGTGTCGTCCTCCTCGCTGCGAAATCGCAGCTCGCCGACCGGCTTGCCCCGCAACTCGCCGCGTTCGTACCCGAACATCTCGTCCAGGGCCGCGTTGGTGAGGGTAATCACTCCGGCGGCGTCGGACAGCAGCACGCCTTCGGTGATGCTTTCCAACACCCGGGCCTGGGTCTGGAGGGTTTCCTCGGCGCGTTTTTGGTCGGTGATGTCCTCGGCGATGCCGGCGATGCGGTACACCTTGTCCTGTTCGTTCCGGACGGGAAAAGCCCGGTCGCGAATCCAGCGCAGCGAGCCGTCGGGTTTGACGATCCGGTACTCTTCATCGTAGCCACCGGCGGCCTGCCGGGTCCGGGCAGCCTCGGCGACCCGTTCGCGATCCTCCGGGTGGATGGCGTCCAGCCACGTCCGCGGCGAACGATAAAGGGTTTCGCAGCCCCGGCCCCAGATGCGCTCGTAACCGGAGCTGACGTAGATGATCTCGGTTTTGTTGAGATCGCTCAGCCAGAAGACCTCCGAGATATTCCCGGCCAACTCGGCGAACCGCTCGTTGCTTTCGCGCAGGCGCCCCTCGCTCTGCCGCAACTCCACCACAAGCGCCTGCAGCTCCGCGGTGCGCGCGGCGATCCGTTGCTCCAATTCCCGCGCGGAACGGCGCCAGCCATCCACTCCCCACGCCGCGCCGAGGAAGCTGGCCAGGCGCGTCACCGCGTTGACCCAGACCACCCACTCGATGGGCTCGCCCCGCACGGCCCGCCACTCCTCGACGAAGATCAAGCCCGCGGCACCGATGGCGGTCGCGAAGGCGGGCGCCCAACCGCCAAACCACGCCAGCGCGCCAATCGCCAGGAGGAACAGCGCCGTGAAGCTCATCCGCTCCGGCGTCACGTGCTGGGCCAACCCCAGACCCACCACGACGATTACCCCCAAGGTGACCAGCTTGACCCGCGACCGGCTGTGAAGCCATTTGCTGAACCGTTGCATGATCCGCTCCTGTCTGTGCCTCTCGCCTCTCCGGGCGAGCGGATTTTACACTCCGCGCTGCCATCAAAATCCAGGCCGAGGATAGGGTGGACCGGGAAAAAGGGAACTTGAAACTGAGCGCCCCCTGGCTGCCGCCCGCCCGTGACGCGCGGTGGCACAAGGGGCCAGTTTCCATTACGTTGGGTCCATGCGACCCGTGGACATGCAGCCGATCGGCGAGGAACTGGCGATCCGGTGGGACGACGGCGGTGAGAGCTTCATCCGGCTCGAAAAGCTCAGGCACGCCTGCCCCTGCGCCGGCTGCAAAGGCGAGATGGACATCGCGGGCAACGTTTACCGGGGCCCGGAAATCCCGCTCACGGCGCGCTCGTTCCAACTGGTGCGGATCGAACGCGTCGGCGGCTACGCCGTCCAGCCGGTCTGGGCCGACGGCCACGCCACGGGGCTGTATTCCTTTGACTACCTTCGGCGGGTGGCCGTCGCGCCGTAGCCTTCCGGCCACCCCACCCCGGCGCTCGCCCGCGGCGCCGGCCAGATGACGAAACTGTCATGGAGCGTTCATGCGCGGTTCATCTGCTTCCGGTTTCATGGCGCAGTCCGGCACGCGCCGGCACGACAACACGCGAATCAAAAAACGAAAGACTGACACTGACATGAAGACCACGAACATGAAGACCAAGGCGCTTCTCGGTTGCGCCCTGACCCTCGGCCTGCTGGCCGGCGGGCTGGTGACGCCGGTCCACGCCGGCAACAAGGACAAACAGGCCAAGCTCGAAGCCAAGGCCAAGATCAGCAAGGCCGACGCCGAAAAGATCGCGCTGGCCAAGGTTCCCAACGGCACCGTCAAGGAGGCCGAGTTGGAGAAGGAACACGGCAAGTTGATCTGGTCCTTTGACATTGCCACGCCCGACTCGGCGGACATCACGGAAGTCCAAGTCAATGCCAAGACCGGCAAGGTCGAGGCCGTCGAGAAAGAAACCCCGGCCGACCAGGCGAAGGAAAAACAGGCGGACGCCAAAGCCAAAAAGGCCAAGAACGACAAAGACGACGACGAGAAGAATTGACCCGGCGATTGTGGCCCGAATCGTGGTCGACGACCAGGAATTCGCTGCATGAATCCAAACCTTCTTCCCTCCGTGGCGGGCGGGCGGGTTCTCAGCCAACTCCTCCACACCCCGTGCCAGGGCCGCCTGTGCGCACCCGCCGACCTCAACTTTCCGGCCCAACTTCGCGCCTTGCACAAACCGCGGCGCGTGGTTTGATTGCCTTGTTTCCTGAATACCAACACATCGCTCATTTACATGAAAAGAAACTCGCGACTTCCTTGGACCGCGCTGGCCTGTGGCCTCCTCGGTTTCGCCTCCGGCCGGCTTCTCGCGGCGGATGCATCGTATCACTTCCTAAAAGAAATCCCCGTCGGCGGCGACGGCGGCTGGGATTACTTGTCGGTGAACCCAGCGGCCCATCGCCTCTACGTGTCCCACACCACCCAGGTGGTCGTGATTGATCTCGCCAAGGACGCGGTCGTGGGTGAGATCGCCGACACACCGGGCGTCCACGGCCTGGCCGTCGCCCCCGCGCTGGGCCGCGGCTTTGCCAGCAACGGCCGCGCCAACAACGTGAGCATCGTGGACCTCGCCACGCTGAAGACGCTGGCGAAGGTGGACACCGGCGCCAATCCGGACTGCATTCTCTACGAGCCGGGCCAGAACGAGGTCTATGCCTTCAACGGCCGCGGCCAGTCGGCGACGGTGTTCGCCGCCGCCGCGGGGAAGGTGCTCGCCACCATCCCGCTGGGCGGCAAGCCGGAATTCGCCCAGGCCGATCCGGAGGCCGGGCGCGTCTTCGACAACCTCGAAGACAAAAGCGAGGTCGTGGCCATCGACACCAAGACTCACGCAGTCGTGAGCCGCTGGCCGATTGCGCCGGGGGAGGAGGCCTCCGGCATGGCCATTGACCTGGCGCACCATCGCCTGTTCCTCGGTTGTGGAAACCGGAAGATGGTCATGGTGGACAGCGCCACCGGCAAAGTCGTGGCGGACGTGCCCATCGGCCAGGGCGTGGATGCCAACGCGTTTGATCCCGGCACGCAACTGGCCTTCGCCTCCTGTGGCGACGGCACCGTCACCATCGCGCACGAAGACTCCCCCGACAGAATGACTGTGGTGCAAACCTTGAAAACCGAGCGTGGCGCCCGCACCATGACGCTCGATCCGACGACGCACCGGATTTACCTCGCCACGGCCCGATTCGAGGCGCCCGCGGAGGGCCAGCGCCGGGGGCGGGTGGTGCCCGGCAGCTTCAAGATCCTGGTCTATGGCTTGTGACGCGGCGGCGGGCCGGCCAACCGGGCGTTGAACCGTGCGCGTGCTGGTTGTTGAAGACGAGCGGAAGACGGCCTCCTTCATCCGCAAGGCGCTCCAGGCCGAAGGCTTTGCCGTGGATGTCTGCCCGAATGGCGACGACGCCCTCGCCGCGGCCAGCCACACCGCCTTCGACGGCGTCGTGCTCGACATCATGCTCCCCGGCCGCGACGGCTTGAGCGTCTTGCGCCAGTTGCGCGAGCGCCGCAACGCCACGCCCGTCTTGCTCCTCTCGGCGCGCGGCGAGGTCAACGAGCGCGTCGAAGGTCTTAACGCCGGCGCGGACGACTATTTGCCCAAGCCGTTCGCGCTCGCCGAACTGGTCGCCCGCGTCCGGGCGTTGGGGCGGCGCGGCGCCGAAGCCAAAGCCACCGTCCTGCGCGTGGCCGACCTGACGCTGGACACCGTCACGCGCCAGGCGCAGCGCGGCGGCGCGGCGGTGGAATTGACCGCGCGCGAGTACCGGCTGCTGGAGTTTCTCCTGCGCTCGGCCGGGCGCATTTGCGGACGGATGGCGATCCTGGAGAAGGTCTGGGACTACGACTTCGATCCCGGCACCAATTTGGTGGACGTTTACGTGCGGCGGCTGCGCGACAAGATTGACGCCGGGTTCGAGCCTAAATTGCTCCACACCGTGCGCGGCGTCGGCTACGTACTGAAGGAAGCGCCATGACGATCCGCGCACGGCTCACGGCCTGGTACGCCGCCATCATGTTTGTCTCGCTGCTGGCCATGGGTGCGTTGTCCTACAACGAATTTGTGGCCGAACCCCGCCGGCAAGCGCTCCGCGAGGGCGACGCCGGCAAGGACGAAGGTCCGGACGAAGGGGATTTTGGCGAAGTCTTCCGCATCGTTCTGTGGTGCGGCGTGCCGGCAGCGTTGCTCGCCCTGGGCGGCGGCTGGTGGCTCATGCGCAAAGCGCTGGCGCCCGTGGCCGCCCTCACCCAGGCCGCCGAGCGCCTCACCGAACGCAACCTGGGCGAGCCGCTGCCCCGCACCGGCAGCGGCGACGAACTCGACCGCCTCACCGAGGTCTTCAACGCCATGACCGCGCGGCTGGACCATTCGTTCCAGCGCATCCGCGAGTTCACCCTCCACGCCTCGCACGAACTCAAGACGCCGTTGACCGTCCTGCGCGGCCAGGTGGAGACGGCCCTGGGCGAGGAGCCGCTCACGCCCGGCCAGCGGGAGTTTTATTCCAGCCAGTTGGACGAACTGGGCCGGCTGGCCCGCATCGTGGACCACCTCACCCTGCTCACCAAGGCCGACGCCGGCCTGCTGCCGTTGCGGCTCGCCCCGGTGCGCCTGGACGAACTGGTGCGCGACAGTTTCGCGGACACCCAAATCCTGGCCCTCGCCTCCGGCGTCCACGTGGAACTGTCCGCCTGCGAGGCGTTGACGGTCCGGGGCGACGCGCCCCGCCTCCGGCAACTGTTTCTCAACCTGGGCGACAACGCCGTCAAATACAACCAACTGCAGGGGACGGTCGCGATGCGGCTGCGCCGCGCGGGGAACAGCGCGGAGTTCGAGGTGACCAACACCGGCCCCGGCATCCCGCCGGAGATTTTGCCGCGCGTCTTCGACCGGTTCTTCCGCGGCGATCCGGCCCACAGCAGCGCGGTGGACGGCTGCGGGTTGGGCCTGAGCATCGCCCAGTGGATCGTGCAGGCCCACGGCGGCGCAATTGACATCGCCTCCGGACCTGACAAGCTGACCTGCGTGACCGTCCGCCTGCCAGCCTTGCCGGAAGTGACACGCGTGACACCCGCCCCCGCCGGTCCAGCCTCATGCGCGTGAGAATCCTTTTTCCAACAGCACTCGTGATTGCACTGGGCGCCGGTTGCGTCCGGTTCCAGCCCAAACCGCTCGCGCCGGAGCAGACAGCCGCGGGCCTGGAGAGTCGCACGCTCGACGCGCCGGAGTTCCGCGCTTTCCTCGAAACCAATCTCCACCACGCCTTCCCCGACTGGCCGCGGCGCACCTGGGACTTCGATCAACTCACACTGGCGGCGTTCTACTACCATCCGAGCCTCGACGTGGCGCGGGCCGATTGGAACGCGGCCGCCGCGGGCGTCCGCACTGCCCACGAGCGGCCCAACCCCGGCGTCAGCGCCTCGCTCCTCCACGAGCCGGTGCCCGACGCCCCCGCCCCGTGGGTGCCGGCGCTGATGTTTGACCTCCCCATCGAGACGGCCGGCAAACGCCGCCTGCGCACCGACCAGGCGCGGCACGTCTCCGAATCGGCCCGGCTCAACATCGCCGCGACGGCCTGGCAGGTGCGGAGCCGCCTGCGGGCCAGCCTGCTGGATTACACCTGGGCGCAGCAGCGCGTCGCGCTCCTCCAGCGTCAGGTCGCGCTCCAACAAGACCTCAACCAGCGTTTCGAGTCCCAGTTGCAGGCCGGAGCGATCGCGCGCCTGGAACTCAGCACCGCCCGGATCGCGCTGGCCCGGTCGCGCGCCGACCTCGCCGACGCACACCGGCAACTCGCCGCGGCGCGGGTGAACGTGGCGGACGCCGTCGGCCTGCCGAGCGCCGCACTCGACGGCCTGACGCTGGCCTTCGATCTGGCGCGGCTTCCCGACGCGCGCCAATTGACCTCGGCCGACGCGTGCCAGACGGCGTTGCTGCGCCGCACGGACATCCTCGGCGCGCTCGCCGACTACGCGGCCAGCCAGTCCGCCCTGCAATTGGAGGTCGCCAAGCAGTATCCCGACATCAACCTTTCTCCCGGTTACTCCTGGAACGCCGGCAGCGTCGGCGAACACGACTGGCAGATCGGGGTGACCTCTCTGCTGCCGCTCTTTAACCGGCACCGCGGGCCGATCGCCGAGGCGGCGGCCCGCCGCGACGCCCTGGCCGCGCGGTTTCTGGCCTTGCAGGCCAAGGTGATTGGCGATCTCGACCGCGCCGTCGCGACGTTCCGCGCCAGCGAAACGAACGCGGCGGTGCTCGACCAACTCGCCCAGGAGGAGGAGGCACGCCAGCAGGGCATCGAAGCGCAGTTCCGCGCCGGCGCGGTGGACCGGCTGGAAGTGTTGAGCGCCACCTTGGAACATGCCGCCGCGGAATTGATCCGGCTCGACGCCCTCGCCCAGGCGCAGCAGGCGTTCGGCCAACTGGAGGACGCCGTGCAAAGCCCGTTGACGCTGCCCGAAGCCGCGCTGGGCGCGACGCAGAACAATCCCCGGAAAACCCAGTCCCCTCCTGAACATGAGCCGTAAGCAGGTTCTTATCAGTCTGGCGGTCGTCGTCTGTGGCGTCGCGGTCTTCGCGCTGGTCAAATTCGCCCACCGGCCGGCCGCGGCGGAGGAATCCACAGCGGAGACGCCCACGGTCGTGACGGTGCAGACCGGCCGGTTGACGCGCGCCACGTTGCACGGCTACGTCGAAGGTTTTGGCTCGGTCGCGCCGGCGCCGGCGGCGGCGGGGCAGCCGCCCGCCACGTCGCGTGTCGCGTCGCTGGTCGCGGGCGTGGTGGCGGAAACGAAAGTCATCGAGGGCCAGCGCGTCGAAAAAGGCGCGGTGCTGTTCGATCTGGATTCGCGCGCGGCGAAGGTGGCAGTCCAGCGGGCGCAGGACGCCGTCACGCACGCCCGGCAAGTCGTCACGCTGCAGAAAGACTTGATTGCTGGCCAGAACACTTCAGTGCGCAGTCTCCAGGACGCCCAGGCGCAGTTGGCGGCGGCGCAGGCGGACCTGGCCGCGGCCGAGACGCAACTCGCCTATCTCCACGTCACCGCGCCGCTGGCGGGCACGGTCACGCGCGTCAACGTCAAGCCCGGCGAGGCCGTGGACCTTACGTCGGCGCTGGCCGACATCATTGATCTCGACCGGTTGGTCGTCGCGGCGAACATTCCCGCCGCGCAGGCGGGCGCGCTGAGACCGGGCCAGACCGTCCTGGTGGAGACCGAGCCGCCGCTGACGGTTTCGCTTTCGTTCGTCAGCCCGGCGGTGGACGCCACCAACGACACGGTGCTCGTGCGGGCCGCGTTGCCGGCGGGCAGCGCCGTGCGGCCGGGACAATTCGTTCGCCTGCGCGTCGTCACCGCGACGCACACCGACTGCCTGGCCGCGCCGGAGGCGAGCGTCGTCACGGATGCCGAGGGCCAGAGCGTAATCGCCGTCGTGAAAGGCGAGGAGGCGGAACAGGCGCCGGTGAAAACAGGTTTGCGCGAGGGCGGGCTGGTGGAAATCGAGGCGCCGGACCTCAAGGAAGGCGCGATCGTCGTGACGGTCGGCGCCTATGGGTTGCCCAAGAAAACGAAGATTCGGGTGGTGAGTCCGTGAGGGGAAGCCGCATGGAACCGGAGAAAAGTGGCCTGGGCCGGTTCGCCACCCGGCACGCGCTGGCGATCACCTTCATCGCCGTGGCGCTGTGCCTGGCGGGCATTTACGCGGCGCTGACCACGCCGTCATCGGTCTTCCCGCAGACCAATTTCCCCCGCGTCGTCATCCTGGTGGACAACGGCATCATGCCCGCCGACGAGATGATGGCCACCATCACGCGGCCGATCGAGGAGGCGATGAAAGACATCCCCGGCGCCGTCACCGTGCGCTCGGCCACCGAGCGCGGCTCGGCCGAGGTCAACGTCTTCTTCAACTGGCACGTCGATATGGTGCAGTCGGAGCTGTACGTCTTGGGCCGGCTGGCGCAGATCAGCAGCGAACTGCCGCCCACCGCCAGCACCAGCGTGTCGCGCGTCACCTTCTCCGCCTTCCCCATCATCGGCATCAGCCTCACCAGCCCGACGCGGGATCTCACGTCGCTCTGGGACACGGCGCAGTACAGCCTCAAGCCGCGCTTCCTGCAAATCCGCGGCGTGGCCCGTGTGGACATCGTCGGCGGACGCCGGCCCGAATACCACGTCCTCGTGGACCCGCTGCGGCTCCAGGCGGCGGGCTTGAGTTTGCCGGACCTCACCGGCGCCCTGGTGAAAAACAACGTCATCGCCCCGGCGGGCATGATGGAGGAGAACTATCACCTCTACCTGACCACAGTGGATGGCCGCGTCCACTCGGCCACGGACATCGAGAACCTGGTCGTCGCCGCCAGCGCCGACCATCCAGTGCGGCTCCGCGACGTGGCCCGGGTCGAGCGCGGCCCCGAGCCAGTCTTCACCGTCGTCACCGCCGAGGGCCGCAACGCCGTCCTGCTGAACGTCCAGAGCCAGCCCGACGGCAGCACGCTCGACATCGCCAACGCGCTGAAGGCGCAGTTGCAGCAACTCCGGCGCGAATTGCCGCCGGACATGAAGCTGGCGTTCTTTTACGACCAGTCGCTCTTCGTCCGCGAATCCGTGCGCAGCGTCTGGGAAGCCATCGTCTTCGGCCTCATCCTGTCGGTCGCCATCCTCTTTTTCTTCCTGAAAAACTGGGGTAGCGTGCTCACCGCCATCGTCACCATCCCGATCACCGTGCTGATCACGCTCGTCGCCATGAAGTTCGTCAACATGAGCTTCAACCTGATGACGCTGGGCGGCATCGCCGCGGCCATCGGCCTGGTAATTGACGACGCCATCGTCGTGGTGGAAGCGATGTACGCCAAGATCGCCGCCGGCCGCCCGCGGCTGGAAGGCATCCAGGAGGCCGTCAGCGAAATCTTTCAT
>JAJXZI010000277.1 GCA_021780115.1 bacterium
AGGTCCAGACACACGAAGGCAAACAGCAAGGCCAACGGAATGGCGGTGGCGACAATCAGCCCGGCCCGTAGGTCGTAGAGAAAGAAGACCAGGACGACCACCACCAGCAACATCCCGCGCACCAGATTCCGTTCGACCGTCTCCGTCGTTAGCGAAATCAGATCGCTCCGGTCGTAGAAGGTGTGGACCTTGACGTCCTTGGGCAGGACATTCCGGTTGAGGTCCTGGGTTTTCGCCTCGACCCGCTTCAGCACTTCCTGGGTTTTCTCCCCGGTGCGCATCAGGATGACGCCTTCCACCGCGTCGTCCTGGTTTTGGTAGCCGAACTGCCCCAGCCGCGGCGCGTGGCCGATCACGACGCGGCCGATGTCCTTGACCAGAATCGGAATGCCGTTGTGGACGGCCAGCACCACGTTGCCGATGTCCTCCGGCGTGTTCAGGCGGCCCAACCCGCGGACATAGTAGAACTGGCCGCCTTGCGAATAGAAGCCGCCGCCGGCGTTGCCGTTGTTGGCCGCCAACGCGGCCACGATCATTGGGACGGACAGCCCGGCGCCGGCAATCTTCGCCGGATCCAGCAGCACCTGGTACTGCATCGTCTCGCCGCCCAGCCCCGAATCATCGGCCACGCCGGGCACGGATTTGAATTGGCGCTCGACGATCCAGTCTTCAATGGTTTTAAGCTCCATCGGCGAGCGGTCGGGACTTTGCAGCACGTAGCGGTAGATCAGGCCCGACGGCGAGAAGAGCGGCGCCACCGAGGGCGTCACCCCGTTCGGCAGGCTGAGGTCGGCGATCCGTTCAAACACCTGTTGGCGCGCAAAGTAGTTGTCCGTGCCGTTCCGGAAGGTCAGGCGCACGTCCGACAGTCCGTAGAGCGAGATGGACCGGACGACCGTCATCTTCGGGATGCCATTCATCTCCACCTCGACCGGCACGGTGATCAAGCGCTCCACCTCCTCGGCGGCGTGGCCGGGCCATTGGGTGATGATCTCGACCATCGGCGGCGAGAGATCGGGATACGCCTCGACCGGCAGCCGGTTGATCGACCAACCGCCGACGAGGACGAGCAGCGACACGGCAAGCAGGACGAGGAACCGCTGGCGCAGTGACGCGGCGACGACACGGTTGATGACCGACGCCGCCTGCGGCGGCCGCTCCGGCAAAGGGAGTTCGGAGGCGCTCACTGGTTTTGGACAAATTGAACGAACAGACCGCCCTCGACGACGACTTGATCGCCCGTCACCAGGCCGGTGGTGATGTCGTATTGGTCTCCCACCGTGTACCCCAGCGTCACCTGTCGCCGCGCGAAGCCGCCGTCGGCCTGGGCGACATAGACAAATGGCAGGTTCTCCTCGTCGCGCAAAATGGCCGAAGCCGGAACCAGCAGGCCCGAGCTTTCCGCGCGGGCTTGAATCCGCACGCGGACATACATCCGCTTCTTCAGCACCTCGCCCGGATTGTTGGCCACCACCCGCACGGCGACCGACCGGGTGTCGGGATCCACCAGGGCGGAAATATTGTCCACCGTGCCGGAATAGCGGTTCGTATCAATACCGGTCTGCACCTCGACCGGGTCGCCGAGGCTGACCGAAGGGAGATCCAAATCAAAAATGTGCGCCATGACCCAGACGCGGGACAGATCGGCCACGGTGAAACAGGGGGTGGTTCCCGCCTGCAACAGCAGACCGGGGGTGATCAGCTTTTCCACCACCGTTCCCGCCATCGGCGAGCGAATCAGCCCCTGGACGGACGCCAGCGACTGGCCTGCTTCCAGGGCCTTGATGGTTGGTGTATCCACTTGAAGCGCGACGAGAGCTTGCAGGGCGGCTTGGCTGTCGGCCTCGGCGGTGACGGCAGTCAACTCCGCCTGGTCCGCATCGCGCTGGGCGATGGCGCGATGGTGGAGCAGTTGTTTGTCCAGATCGGCAATCTGACGCGCGGTCTTGGCCGTGGCGACGCCCTTACGGTAAGCGCTGAGGGCGGCCGCGAAGTCCGGTGAAGCCACGACCGCCAACGGTTCATCGGCTTTCACCCGCTGGCCGAGGGAAACGAGCAGCCGCGACGCGGGGCCCGAAATGGGCGCCAACACGGTGGTGGCCTGGTCGTTGTCAAAGTCAACGGTCCCTGTGGTCTCAATCGTTTTGTGGAACTTGGCCGGCTGGACCGTGTAAAGCTGAATCTTTTGTCGCTGGGCCGTCGTCAGCGTCACATTGCTGGCGGTGCTGGAGGGGGGCTGGAGGCTGGCGTCCGTTTTGGATGAACAGCCGGTGAACCCCACGGCCGCCGTCGCCGCCAGGACGGCGGCGGCCAGCGCGGGCCTGCTCATACCCCGCCGGCCAAGCCAGTCCTCTTTCCATGAACCGCCACCTGCTTCGGGCGTTGTGCCGGAAGAATCTATGGACGTATTTCTCATGCTAGTTTTTGGTCAACTCCGGACGGTTCCACCATCCGCCGCCCAGCGCCTGAAACAGGGCCGCCGTGTCGGCGTAACGATTGGCCCGCGCCTGCACCAGGTTGATCAGCGCTTGCTGATAGCCCTGCTCCGCCGCAAGCAGCGCCGAATACGCAACCAGGCCGAACTTCAGTTGTTCCTGGGTCAGCTCCAGCGTGGCCTTGGCCGCCCGTTCGGCCGCCGCTGTGGCTTTCAGCGCGTCGGCGTCTTGTTCGAGCGCATTCAAAGTGTCGGCGACACTTTGGAAGGCGGTGAGGACGGTGCTGCGATACTGTTCGGCGGCCTGGACATACGCGGCCTTGGCGGCGCGCTCCTGGTGCAGCAGGGCCCCGCCTTGGAAGATGGGTTGGGTGAGCGCGGCGCCCAGACCCCAAAAGCCCGTGCCCGACGTGAACACCTGATCCAGGGCCAGCGCCGTGCTGCCGGCGTTGGCGGTGAGCGTTAAATTCGGCAGCCGATTCGCGATCGCCACGCCAATCTGGGCGCTCACGGCGTGCAAGTTCTCCTCGGCTTGACGAATGTCCGGGCGTTGTTCAACGCACTGGGCCGGCAGGCTGACTGGCAAGTCCACCGGCAGTTGCAGCGTGGCGAGATCGAATTCTTCAGCCGTCCCCTGGCTCGGGAACGCGCCGGACAACACCGCCAACAGATCGCGTTGTTGGGCCAACTGCTTGCGGAGCGGCGGCAGCGTGGCGGCGACTTGCGCGAGCTGGGACTCCTGGGCGGCGATGTCGAGTTGGCTGGCGGCACCTTGGGTGGATTGGAAACGGACGATTTCGAGCAGGTTCGAGTTAATGCCGACCAGTTCGTCGCTGGCGTCAATCTGTGCCCGCAAGGACGCCTCTTGGATGGCCGCGACCACCACGTTGGCACTGAGGGTGATATACGTCGCGATCATTTGGAAACGCACCCCGCGTTCCTGGGCCTTCAGGGATTCCGCGGTCCGCCGGTTCAGCCCGAAGACATCCGGCATGTAGGAAACGGTGAGCTGCGGCGTGAACAGGTCATATTGGAACTCGTTGGGCACGACCGGATAGTTGGGCACCGGCGCCAGAAATCCCGATTGCCGTTGGCGGCTGGCCGCGAAACCGCCCGAGAGGCTGGGGAAGAAAACCCCGCGATGCGCCAGGACGTTTTCCCGGGCCACTCGCAAGGCTGCCTGCGCCGCCTTGAGGTCGGGATTGTTGGTGAGCGCGCGCGTAATCAACGCGTTCAGCGGCTTGGAGTGAAACAGGGTCCACCATTCCCCCGGCAGGTCGATCCCCTCGACAAAGTGTTGTGCTTCGCCGCCGCCGACGTTCGGCGTGCTGATCGTGTTCGTGAGGGGACGGGCGGTATAACCGGAAACCTTCGGCGGCGCCGGCCGCTCAAAGTTCGGTCCCACCGCGCAGCCGGCGACCAGCAGCAAAGTCCAGAATGCTATGAAGCGCATAAAGCGCGATTTAGCGCAGACAGACAATTTGTCCGCAAAAATGGTTTTGGACTCCAACCGTGAGAGACAGGAAGGACGGCCGAGGCTCAAGCGCCAAGCCGTGGAGTCTTTCGACTCGCCTTAAGCCACGACCGGGAGAAGAGAGGCCAGCGCCGGCGGGGCCCGGCTGGGGGACGCGAGGTAGGTGAAGTCCGGCAATACGGCGGTTTGCGGCTTGGGCGCCGCCTGAAACAGCACGGTCACAGCAGCGGCAACCACCGCCACCGGATCCGCGGACTTCACCTGCCCTTTGATCAGCAGGCAGGCCAGGCACGGGTTCGCCCCATCCTTGCCGTTGGGATGAAACGCCCGGTGAAGCTGCTCGCTGGCGGCCAGCAAGCCGAACAGAAGCAGCAATCCCGCCAGCAGGCCGGCCAGAACCGGCGTTGCCACAGACAGGAACCTTTTAGGTTGACGCCTAGCCACGCTGGCTCGCAACAAAGCACAAGCGCCCGCCCAACGCAAGTGACATCGTCAATCGGGCGCTCGTCTCGGTCACGCCCGGCGGAGACCCGCCCGATTCCCCTTCCTACCGCGCGACCTCGAAGGCGAACCCCTTCAGGTACTCCGTCTCCGGGATGGCCGGCAGGACCGGGTGATCCGGCGACTGCGCGTAGGTCGCCACGCGGCGCAGGACGCGCCGGGCGTCGAACGCGGCGGCGAGGATGACTTCCTGGAACAGGCGCGCATCGACGTGATGCGAACAGCAGAACGTGGCCAGCACGCCGCCGGGCTTGAGCAGCTTGAGGGCGCGCAAATGGATTTCCTTGTAGCCGCGCAACGCATCCGGCACGGCGGCGCGGCTGCGGGTGAAGGACGGCGGATCGAGCACGATCAGGTCGAAGCGCGGCACCACTTTCTCGTTCGGCGCGACGGTCGTCTGCGCCTTGAGCCAGTCAAACACGTTCACCGCCTCAAACGAGCACTGACCGGCCAGCCCGTTCGCGCCGGCCAGGCGCTTCGCCGTGGCGATGGTTTCCTCGCTCTGGTCGAGGAAGTGGACGTGCGCCGCGCCGGCCCGCGCCGCGTGCAACCCGAAGCCGCCCTGGAAACAAAAGCCGTCCAGCACTTGCGCCCGTTCCAGCTTCGGCACGCATTCCGCCACGAGCCGGTAATTGACCTGCTGGTCGAGATAATACCCGGTCTTCTGTCCGCCCAGGAGATCGGCCTCGAAGGCCAGTCCGTTCAATCGGATCGGCTGCCGGCCAGAGAATTCTCCGGCGACGACGCCGTTGGCGTCGGGCAGGCCCTCGAATTTGCGCGAGGCCATCTCGTTGCGCTCGACAATGGCGCGCGGCGCGAAAACTTCCTGGAGGGCGGCGAAGATCATCGGCTTCCGCTGGTCCATGCCCAGGGCCGAGGTCTGCACCACCAGCACGTCTTCGTATTTATCCACGATCAGCCCGCTGAGGAAATCGGCCTCGGCGTTGACGGCGCGGAACGACGTGGCGCCCGGCAGGTGGCGTTGCCGCACCGCCAGCGCCGCCCGAAGGCGCTGCTCGAAAAACCGCCGGTCCACCTCGATCCGCTCCGACGCCAGCAGCCGCACGTGGATTTTCGACTTCGCGTTGAAAAAGCCCACGCCGAGAAACCGCTGTCGGTGGTCCTTGACTTGGACGAGGTCGCCGTCCGCGGCGGGCGTGGTGAGGCGCAGGATGGCGCCGGCGTAAACCCACGGGTGGCCGGCCAACACACGGTCGGCCTCGCCGGGCCGCAGAAGGACCGTCGGTAAAGTATTCATCGAGTTTGTAAACAGGGTCGCACCGGACGTTCCGGCGCGGGAACAGTAAGCCAGAAGCGGCGCGGAGAGGGAAGCAAATGTTCAGCAGCGATGCGCCTCCGGACCGCAGCCGACGCTGTGCCGGAGCGAACCGGATTGAATTATAGCCCAGGCCTGAACGTCCCGGAGATATGAGAATTTTCCTGCTCGCGGTTTGCTGGCTGGCCCTCTCCTCCTTCGTTTGCGCCGCCGCGGAAGCCCCTCCCGCCAACGGCGCGATGTCTGTCCGGGATTTCGGCGCCAAGGGCGACGGCCGGACCGACGACACGGCGGCGTTCCAACGGGCGCTCGACGCCGCGGGCAAGGCCGGCGGCGGCACCGTCCGCGCGCCGCGCGGCAATTACTTCTTCACCGGTCATCTCAACGTGCCCGCCGGCGTCACGCTGGCTGGCGTCTGGCAGTCCGTCCCGGCCCACAACGGCCTGCGCGACGCCGGGCTGCCGAAGCCGACCGACGACGGCACCACCTTCCTGGTCACGGAGAACGCCGGCAACGAGGACGGCCCGCCGTTCCTTACTCTGAATCACAACGGTACACTCAAGGGCGTGGTGCTGTATTATCCGGACCAGAACGCCACCGACGCGCCGAAGCCGTATCCGTGGGCCATCGCCATGCGGGGCAAGAACCCGGCGGTGCTGCAAGTCGAGCTGCTCAATCCCTACAACGGCATCGACGCGAGCCACAACGAGCGCCACTTGATCCGCGACGTGCAAGGCCAACCGCTGCGGCGCGGCATTTACGTGGACGCCATCTACGACATCGGCCGCATCGAGGACGTGCATTTCAACCCGTGGTGGAGCATCCACGCGAAGCTCCTGGGTTGGCAGCAGGAACACGGCGAGGCGTTCATTTTCGGCCGGGCGGACTGGCAGTACGTCTTCAACACCTTCTGCTTCGGCTACAACGTGGGCTACAAATTCATCAAGACCAGCGCCGGCGTCTGCAACGGCAACTTCCTCGGCCTCGGCGCGGATGACTGTTTCACCGCGGTCGTGGTGGAGGACAGCGCGCCGATGGCGCTCTTGATCTCCAATGGCGAATTCGTCTCCTTCCACGGCCCGGACCCGACGATGGTGGAGGTGAAGGCGACCCACTCCGGCAGCGTGCGTTTCGTGAACTGCGCCTTCTGGGGTCCGTGCAATCAGATCGGGAAAATCGCCGGCCGGGGGACCGTCGGCTTCAGCGATTGCACGTTCGTCCAATGGGACCGGAAGAAGGAAGGCCGGCCGGCGTTGCGCGTGGACAGCGGCACGGTGCTGGTGAGCGGCTGCGAGTTCCGGGAGAACAAGGCCCAGATCGAGCTGGGGGAAAAGGTGCGCCGGGCGGTCATCACCGGGAACGTCTTCAACGGCACGGAACGCATCGCCAACCACAGCCAGGGCCAGGACAAGCTCGCCGACAACGCGGGCGAATGAGTCGCGGTGGGACGGCCACCCCGACTGCCGCCCGGCCCGTTTTGCCAGGCAGGAGGCCCGGCTCGACGGCCAGCCGAGATGCCTGCCCCTGCCCACTGCTGCCCCGCCCGGCTCCGAATCCCGACCGCATTTCGCTTTGACACGCCACTCCGGCGTCGTAACCTCCGCCAACAAAGCTGACCTATGAGATTTGGAATTAACACCTTCCTGTTCACGTCGCCATTTACCAACCAGAGCACCAAGCTCTTTCCGACCTTCAAGAAATGGGGCTTCGAGACGGTTGAGATCGCCATCGAGGATCCGGCGCACATCGACCCCGCCTTCGTGAAGGCCGAGTTGGACAAACACGGCCTCGCCTGCGGGTCGGTCTGCGCCTGCCTCGGTCTGGATCGCGACCTGCGCGGCACGCCGGAAGCCCAGAAGAACGCGCTGGAGTACATGACCAAGCTGATTGACCAGATGGTCCTGCTGGGCTGTCCATCGCTCATCGGCCCGGTGTATTCCGCCGTGGGCCGCGCCGACGCCGTGCCGCCCGCCGAATACAAACAGCAATGGAAGACGGTGGTGAAGCATCTCAAGACGCTCTGCCAACACGCCGAGAAGAACCGCAAACAGATTTGCCTGGAACCGCTCAACCGGTTCGAGACCGACTTCATCAACACCTGCGACCAGGCGCTGAAAATGGTCAAAGACGTCGGCAGCCCGGCGCTGAAGCTCCACCTCGACACCTTCCACATGAACATCGAGGAGAAATGCCAGGCCGACGCCATCAAGAAGGCCGGCAAGCTGTTGGGCCATTTCCACGCCTGCGGCAGCGACCGCGGCACGCCGGGCAACGACCACATCGGCTGGGAGGGCATCGCTCAGGCGCTCAAGGCGGTGAAATACAACGGCGACGTGGTGATCGAATCGTTCACGCAAGACGTGAAGGTGATCGCCCGCGCCGCAGCCATCTGGCGTCAAATCGAGCCGAGCCGCGAGGAGATCGCGGTGAAAGGGCTGAAGTTTTTGAAGAAGGCGCTGAAGTAGGCGGTTTCCCGGAACGAACTCATGTTCCGATTTGGCAATGACGAAGTTGTGCTGTGGGGATTACAAGCTGTGATACTATCGGCCCGTGGCTCAGGCGAGTTCTTCGCGGAAGTTGTCGCTCAGGAATCGATCGCCACCAGCCAGCAGGCGGTCTCCGCCTGCCTACGGCTACCGGTGAATACACTTTGGGGGAAAGTGCTTCAATGAAGACCACAGCCAGAATACCAGACACGGGGAAGAACGGAGCCGGAAGACTCTCCCCGGCCAACGGCAGTTCTGTGGTTTACAGGATTAACGCGCGCCGCCTTGTTGCGCGAGCCAGCGAGCGGCGTAGCAAAATGATCGCCTTCGGCTATTATGGCGGCAAGTTCTCCCATCTGGACTTCATCCTGCCGTTGCTCCCAACACACTTCACCCATTTCTGTGAGCCTTTTGGCGGTTCCGCCGCGGTACTGATTAATCGGCCACCCGCGCCGGTGGAAACGTACAACGATCTGGATGGTGAAGTGGTCAACTTTTTCGAGTGTCTGCGCGACCGCGGTGATGAGTTGATTCGTGCGATCAGCCTCACGCCCTTCTCCCGCCAGGAATTGGTCAAGGCGTTGACTCCTGAAGCTGGACTGTCCGATTTGGAACGCGCCCGCCGATTCTTTGTTCGCGCGCGCCAGACCCGGACAGGCCTCGCGCAAACCAGCTCGGAGGGCCGCTGGGCCCATTGCGTTCTCACCTCCCGCGCCGGAATGGCTGGCGCGGTTTCCCGCTGGCTCGGCAGCGTCGAGGGGCTTCCCGAAATCGTTCAGCGACTACAGCGCGTGCAGATTGAGAACGCACCTGCCGCCGAAGTCATCATGCGCTACGATTCGCCCGAGACTTTGTTTTACTGCGATCCGCCTTATCCGCATGAGTCCCGCGGGGACGCCAAGGCGTATGGCTTTGAAATGAGCGACAAGGAACACGAAACGCTTGCAGCGTTGCTGCGTTCTGTCCGCGGGTCAGTGGCCCTGTCCAGCTACCGTTGTCCGCTCGTGGATAGGCTCTACCGTGACTGGCGGCGTGTTGATGCGGACACGAGGCTCTGCCATTCCACGAAGGACGAACGGACGGAGTCGGTCTGGCTGAACTACGATCCGAAGGAATACCCGTTGTTACCAGCGACTTCCCAAGACGAGAATCTATACCTGCTGGATCGGCCCGCCTCCAAACGCCCACCCACCCATGCCAAGAGGTAAACGGCACGGAGGCTTGGATTCCGAGAGGACCGCCGCAGTCCAAGAGGTTAATATCCGAAAGCAACCGAGAGGAAGGCTAACCCGCCTGTCGATTGAGGTATGAAAGAACAAACCCTTTCAATAAGCCGCATCCTCACCGGCGTGCTGCTGGGCATCGTGTTGCTTGCAGCCTTGTTCGCGGCAAGTTGGTATCGCGCGCTGCCCGCGAAGTGGATACTGATTGCGCTCATGGTTATCGCTGGTGCGCTCGGGGGAGCGATTGGCGAAATCGAGTCACGCAAGGCGCTCAGACCGTACTGGAATCGAGTCTGCACCGGCCTCCGTTGGCGACGCCGTTTCCCAGAATCCTCCGCTCCAGAAATCCGTGAGTTTCTCAACATCTTCGTCGCTTCCTTCGCTCTTCCGCAGCGGCGGCGAAGCTGTTTTTCTCCGGATGATAGAATCCTGGATGTTTATAAGGCGGCAAATCCTCCGGGATGGCCCGACAACATGGAGTTCGAGGCGCTGGTGAGCGGCCTCAAGAAGCGATACGGCCTGGATTTCGCTTCCATGTGGCGCGAGGACATCACGCTGGGCGAACTGTATGCGCTGACAGTAACCCGAGGCTCTTGACAGCGCCGAAGCGATTAGGATTCTCCGATGCTGACGATTTTCAAAACTATGAAACACACCACCCACATCACCGTCGCCCTCGTGCTCGGCACGATGGCGTTCACCCCAACGCTCTCGTCGTCCGCCCAGGAGGTCGAGCCCGGCTTCAAGAGTCTGTTCAACGGCAAAGACCTCACCGGCTGGGCCGGCCGGCCCCAGCATTGGTCGGTCGAGGACGGCGCCATCACCGGCACCACCACCAAGGAAACACCCGCCCAGGGCAACAACTTCCTCGTCGCCCGGGACGGCGACAAGGACTTGGTTGTCGGGAATTTCGAGCTGCGCTGCTCGTTCAAGTTCACCGGCGACTGGGGCAACTCCGGCGTCCAGTATCGCAGCGTCGCCCTGCCGAACTTCGTCGTCCACGGCTACCAGGCGGACATGGAGGTCGGGCCGAATTACACCGGCATCCTTTACGAGGAAGGCGGCCGCGGCATCCTCGCCACGCGCGGCCAGAAGGTCGTCATCCAGGCCGATCCCGCCGATCCGAACAAGCCGAAGATCGAGGTCGTCGGCTCGCTGGGCGACCCGAAGGAAATGGGCGCGGCGATTGATCCGCACCAGTGGAACGACTACGTCATCATCGCCCAGGGCAACCACCTCCAGCAGTTCATCAACGGCCGGCAGACGATTGACGTGGTGGACGAGCAGACGGCGAAGGCGGCCAAGTCCGGCATCCTGGCGCTGCAACTCCATGCCGGCAGCCCGATGAAGGTCCAGTTCAAGAATATCCGGATCAAGACGCTTTCCGGCCCGAGCGCGGGCGGCGCCGACCTGGAGCGGTTGCAGGGCGACTGGACGCCGACTGCGGTCGTGGCGAACGGACAGTCCCTGCCCACCGACCGACTGGCGAGCGTCAAGCTCACGATCAAAGCCAACGGCTATTCCATGGAAGCGGGCGACAATTCGAGCCAGGGCCGCTTCAAGCTCACCGAAACCGCCAGCCCCAAGGCGATGGATGTCACGACCGACTCCGGCGATGAGATCCCAGCCATCTACGAAGCCGGCGCGGACACGCTCAAGGTGTGCTACGCGCTCAACGGCGCCGCGCGCCCGACGGAGTTCAAGTCTGCCGAAGGCTCGGACCACGTCCTGGCGGTCTATAAACGCAAGGCGCAGTGAACGGCGTGCGGCACGGCACCTCCGATTCAAGATCCCGCGGGGTGACGCTGAAGCGTGGCGGCAGCCGTTTCGGCTGCCAGTGAGCGTGGCGTCCGCACCGGCCGGCGGGACGCGCGCCGTCCTCGACCAATTTCCGGACGCTGGCGCTGCTACTTCAGTTCCAGGTCCGCCGGCTTGACGCCCTTCCGGAATCCGTTTGCGCCGTACATGCTCGGCTCGTAGTCACCGGCGTAGCGCGCGTCGGCCTTCGCCGGAATTTTGTCTTCGAGGCCGACCGCCCAATAGGCCGCGTTGACGAGCAGGCGGCGCAAACCTTCGTTCTGGAGATCGGTGGCCGCGCCCATGGTGGTGGTAACAATCCGGTTCATCTTGCCGGCCGCGTCCCGATAGTGGCGGAGCCAGACGATCGGCTGCATCGGGTCGTTCTTCGGACCCGGCACCGGCGGGTCGGTCGGGTTCATGCCGGTGAGCACCTGGCCGCGCACCAGGATTTGCACGTCGGCCGGCGGATGGGCCGTGTAAACGTCCGTATTGCCGAAGATGTCCGCCACGCCGCGGAGAATCGGGTGATTTCGGGCGGCCGGTTCGATGATGCCGCGCGTCGCCTCGACCCGGTGGTTGCCGTGGTGGGACACCCAGGTTTCGCCCAACACCTGCCGGCCGAAGCCGCCGGGCCAGGCCTCGCTTTGCCAGTCGAAGCGGGCGTACGGGCTGGGCGAATCCTTGCCGTAGGCGAAGGCGTGCGTGCTGGTGCGCAGGGCGATGATCGGCTTGCCGGCGTTCAGGTAATCGACGAAATGCTTCATCTGGGCGTCGGGCAGTTCGCGAAAGCGGAGCAGCATCACGCAGAGGTCGGCCGAGTCGAGCGCGTCCAGGCCGGGGATGTTGTTCTTGGTGTTCGGATCAATTTCGCCCGTCCGCGGGTTGATGGAGAACAACACGGTGGATCGGAATCCGTGGCGCACGGCGAGGATTTTCGCCAGCATCGGCAGGCCCTCTTCCGAGCGATACTCCTCGTCACCGGTGAGGAAGACGGCGCGTTTGCCGGCGCCGGGGCCGGAGCCGCCGTCATAGACAACCCAATCCGTAGCCGCGCCGGGGCGGGCAAAGAGGAGACTCCAGGAGCAAAGAAACAAGGCGGTGGCTGCTTTCATAGTCAGAAATCGCCGCCATTCCTACGCCTTCGCGGGAAAACTGGCAATAGACATGAACGCCGGCCGCGGGCGCTGGCCGCCAAACTTCTCGGCGGGCTCTCGCCCTCTCCCGTTTAGCTGCGGAAGCCCTGTGAGCGGTTTGCTGCGCTGAGGCCGGTTCCTCAGCCGAGGCGTTGGCCCGGTTGCAGGGGATGACCAGCGAGGAATTCCGGGGCCGCCAACCGCCGACTGCCTTCCCGTTGCAGTTCAAGGATGACCAGCGCGCCCTGCCCGCAGGCCACAACGAGGCCGCTTTTACCGCTTTGGAGAATCGTCCCCGGCGCCGCGGCGCCGCCTTCCACCACCTCCGCCCGCCACAACTTCAGCAAGTGCGGTTGCGGCGCCGCTGGCAGGAAGGTGAACGCTCCCGGCCAGGGCGTGAAAGCGCGGATCCGGTTCCCAATCGCTCGCGCCGGCTGGCCCCAATCAATCCGCCCGTCCTGCTTGTTCAGCTTGGGCGCGGAGGAGACGCCCTCCGCCGGCTGCGGACGCGCCGGGATTTTGCCGCCGACATATTCCGGAAGAGTCGCCACCAACAACTCCGCGCCGAGACCCGCGAGCCGGGCGTGCAGGGTCTGTGCGTTGTCCTCCGGCCGAATCGGCGTCGCGGCTTGGGCGAGGATCGGGCCGGTGTCCATCCCGGCATCCATTTTCATGATCGTTACGCCGGTTTCCGACTCGCCGTTGAGGATGGCCCACTGAATGGGCGCGGCGCCCCGATACTTGGGCAGCAGCGAGGTGTGGACGTTGATGCAGCCGAAGCGCGGCAACTCGAGGATGGCGGGGGGCAGGATGTGGCCGTAAGCCGCGACCACGATCAAATCCGGCATCAGTCGGCGCAGCTCGGCGATAAACGCCTCGTGGCGCGCCTTCTCCGGCTGCAAGACCGGCAGGCCATGCCGGAGCGCCAGCTCCTTCACCGGCGGCGGCTGCACGGCGAGGTCGCGCCCCTTCGGCCGGTCAGGCTGCGTCACCACGGCCGCGAGCTTCGTTCCCGCCAAGCCGATGAGTGCCGTCAGGCTCGCGCACGACAGCGGGGTCGTGCCCATGAAAATGATTCGCAGTTCGGTCACTGGCCCCAGCGAAAGGGAAATGCGAAGCCCGCAAAAGAAAAAAATGCCGGAATCTGCCCCGAGTTCGGCCGATTGGAATCATGCTGCAGAAGTGCGGGCCACGCGTGGAACAGAAATGAGCCGTCTTTGCTCCTTCTTGCGGCAACGCCTCGTCGTGAAATTCTCCGGCCGTCACCGGGTCAAGGAACAGGTTAAACTGGTCTTCCCACCGGAACTCGAACCGGGCTTTGGAGAGGGCGTTGTCCCGATACTGCGCGCCCGGATGGCCTTTCGCCAAGTCCGCCGCGTGCGCCGCAATTTTGTAGGCAATCACGCCGTCCTTAACGTCTTTTTTTGTTGGGCAATCCCAAGTGCTCTTTCGGGGTCACGTAGCAGAGCATCGCGCAGCCATACCAGCCGATCATCGCCGCGCCGATGCCGCTGGTGATGTGGTCGTGGTTGCGACTCCGCAAGCTCCGCCGCAACGACGCCGGGCGCACAGATTTTGGGACGGCATCCTGACCGGCTGCCTCAGCGGTGGTGAGCGGTCCGAGCGTGTAGAACGGCGCTTCGCCGCACCACTCGAGTTGCTTGGCCATGTTTTCCTCGATCATGTGCATGGGCGTGTTGGCAGGTGCGGCTCGCAATCATTTCGGGAAAAATCTTAACGCCCGGTCGCAGCCATTGCAATCCAACGCTTCTCGAACGTTCGATGAAAAACAATTGCCGCGCGCTCAAAGAATCTTGCGCCACTGATTAAATGAAGCCGTCCGTGTCAACGCAAAGACGCGAAGGCGCAAAGACAACTATTTCTTCAACCGATAAAACTGTGCACCGCCCGAAATTGAATTGGTAACGGTGCTTTGCGAATTCACAATCGCTGGAACATTTGCCAGCGTCATCCAAGAATTCGGATCGGCGAGGTTCGTTGTGCATTGTAAATTGAAGCCCGTCGCAGAAATCGGCCACGTTAAAACCGGATTGTTGCCAGACGATTGCGCCTGCAACGGCGGAGCAGACGCACTGTAAAACACCAGATTTTGCACTGTCATTTGTGCGTTGGTGGATGTGCCGCCAACGATGCCAACAAAAAACTCGTTTGTTTGTCCGGCGTAAGGCGAGACATCAATCATGCCGCTGTTCAGCGTCATGTTGGTTTGGATGAGGACTGTTTCCAAAGACAAAATGTTCGTGCCGTTCAGCGCGGCTTGAAACGAATCGCTTGCGCCGTCACCTTGAAGCATGAAGTCAAAGGTCATCGAAATTGTGTTCGACGGGATGTAAAGCGGAATCCACGCATAAGCGGGCGAATTGTTTGCACCGCCCGGACCACCGTTTGGCGTAGGTCCTTTCAACGGGTGCGGCGAATTTGGGACAGGCGAACCACTGCCAACGCTCGTGAACAAATTGATGATCAAGTTGCGCGCGTAGTCAACCGTGCCCTGAACTTGACCGTTCGCTTGCAGCACCGCATTTCCAGCCTCGTCCACGGCCCAATCACATCCAGACGACTTGATTGTTCCGACGTAACTCCACAATCTTTGATTCAGGAAGTTTGTGGCAAAGCTTTGATTTGTTTGCACAAGAGTCAGTT
This sequence comes from bacterium, assembly GCA_021780115.1. Taxonomy (GTDB): domain Bacteria; phylum Verrucomicrobiota; class Verrucomicrobiia; order Limisphaerales; family JAJXZI01; genus JAJXZI01. The sequence goes on from JAJXZI010000277.1 coordinate 14,992, forward strand.
CGTATCCGTTCGGGTCTTGGTAAAAATAGGTGTTCGTCGCTGGCCGGTTTGCAGAGCCGCCGCCTTCAAACGAGCAGATGAAGCCTGCGTAAGTTGCATTCGTCTGACCACCAGTGTTGAAGATGCTCGGTTCAATCGTGTCCTCGTAAAAATAATGAGCAAAATCGTGAAAGTTGTAGAACTCGGTTTTTAGTGTGTCAAAGTTGGGGAAGCTCGTCGGAAATTCCCAAGTCAAAATTACGTTTGCGGCTTGGGTATGCAACATTCCGCACGCGCTGATGTAATTGTCGGCCCAGTTACATTGTCTTGGCAGTGGGCCAAACCAAAACGGCTGTGACGTTGACGAATTATTTAGCAGTGCGAATAGCGAAGCCAGCGTTTCGGCTTGCGACGTTGTTCCCCAAGCGACTTCAGCTTCATCGCACAAGGTCATTTGGGTGTTCGTCCAAGAAAAACCGTGATTGTGCAAATAATCTGCCGCCGCCGCATTGACCAGCGTGCCGAGACTGTGACCGATGAAGTGAATCCGTTGCGAATAGCCCGTGCCGAGCGCAGCCGACAAATCCGTTCCCAATTGGTGACCTTCGCCCAGAGTCAACTGCGTGGCTGTTGGCAGCGGGTTGGTGGCTTCCGTGTGCCAATCCCACGCCACAAGATTTACCGTATTTGCCCAAATTCGTTGCTGAATGATTTGCGCCGTGTATGCCGCCCAATCGCTCGGGCTGCCTTTCCAGCCGTGTGTCAAAATAACGGTCATTTTGGCCGGGTCTAACGCGATACCGCTCTGAAACGCGCCGTTGGTGAAAACCTTGAAATGATTTGTATCGGTGGGAATTGTTGGCTGGCCAATTTCCGTGTCTTTTGGTATGCGATTTGTTTGTAACGCAACGATTGGTGTTGAATAGTCTTGGGCAACAATCAAGCCCGGAGTGCTTCCGACAAGCTGAAAGCTAGAATCGAATCCCGAATGCACACCCGGCGCGGCAAATATTTCTCCTTCTGCTCCGCCACCATTATTCCCGCCAGCCTCGTTATACCAAGTCCACACGACTGGATGTAATCCAGCCGACAACGAAACAGTTACATAAGGCGAATCGTGAGGCGGAGAACGCACGTTATCCACGATTATGTTTATGCCATCAATTGTTAATCGCGCGCCATCGTCGGTGTTCAATCCAAAAGTATATTGCCCGTCGTTGGGAACGACCAAGTAGCCTGTTCCTTGCACGGCATAATTATCAGTGGCATGGTCGTTTGGTATTCCGGGCACTGGATTGTTGA
>JAJXZI010000231.1 GCA_021780115.1 bacterium
GTTGAGTCCGTCAAGACCGCGAGCGACATCTACTCGCCCGTCAGCGGCGAGATCACTGAAGTCAATCGCGCGGTCGTGGACAACCCCGCCTTGGTGAACAGCGCGCCCTACGGCGACGGCTGGTTCTTCAAGCTCCGGCTGGCCAACCCCGCTGAACTGGCCGCCCTGCTGCCGCCGGACCAATACGCGGCGCAGATCAAGCCGGCGTGAAGGCGCGGGGCGGCGGAGCATTTCCCGCGGCGGACGTTTGAAAAAGGCATCCACTGCGGGCACCTTCAAAGCGTGAATCCAAAACGCATCCGGCTTTTCATCAAACCGTACTGCGGCTGGTGCCACCGGGCGATGCACTGGCTGAATCACCGCGGCCTCCACTACGAAACCGTGGACGTTATTGCCAGCGAAGAGGCCTTCGAGGAAATGATCCAGCTCTCCGGGCAGGAACTCGCGCCGGTCATCGAGGTCGATGGCGAAATCCTCGCCGATTTCGGGCCGGAGGAGCTGGCGCAGTTCTGGAAGAAACTGGAACAAAAACATGCCGACGCTTAACCCCCCCGCACTCACACCGCGTCCGCGACTGCCGTCCTGGCTGCGCACGCCACTGCCCAGTTCCGACACCTACGGCCACACCCGCGCGCTGCTCGACGCGCTGCGCCTCCACACCGTCTGCGAGAGCGCCAAGTGCCCGAACCACTGGGAATGCTGGAGCCGGGGCACGGCCACGTTCATGATCGCCGGCGACCGCTGCACCCGCGCCTGCGGCTTTTGCGCCGTCACCACCGCCAAGCCGCTGCCGCTCGACGCCGACGAGCCGCTGCGCGTCGCGGAAGCCACGCGCCGGATGCGCCTGCGGCACGTCGTCATCACGGCGGTGGCGCGCGACGATCTGGCCGACGGCGGCGCGGACCATTTCCGGCGGAGCATCGAGGCGGTCCGCGCGCTCAACCCGCACACGGTAATTGAAGTCCTGGTGCCGGACTTTCTCGACAAAGACGAAGCCATCGACGCGGTGCTCGCCGCCCAGCCGCACATCTTCAACCACAACCTGGAAACCGTGCGGCGGCTCACGCCCGCAGTGCGTTCGCGCGCCACCTACGACCGCTCGCTGAGCGTGCTGCGCAAAGTCAAAGCGCGTTGCGGTGACACCCTTCACACCAAATCGGGCCTGATGCTCGGCCTGGGCGAGGCGGATGAGGAAGTGCTGGAAGCGCTGGCCGACTTGCGAGGCGTGGGCTGCGACCTGCTCACGCTCGGCCAGTATCTTCAGCCGACGATTCATCACTTGCCGGTGGCCGAATTCATCTCACCCGAACGGTTTCAGCGTTACGCGGAACGGGCCAGGCAACTGGGTTTCGTCCACGTCGCCAGCGGGCCGCTGGTGCGCAGTTCCTATCACGCCGACGAGTTCCATCCACCGTCAGTGGCCTAACGCGGCCGGATTCCGACGCAGCAGGTAAACAGCGGCGACGATCACGAAGATCGCCAGGATGACGGCGGCCACCGTCGCGAATGTCTTCAACAGCCGCGCCTGTTTGCGCATTCGTTCGGTATGCTGCCGTTCCGTCGCCATGAGCGCCTCCAGTTGCTTCTCCAGCGGCAGCGCGGACGCGACGTTTTCACGCAACTGGATGGTTAGCCAGCGGCCCGGCAGGGTGCGCCAAGCGGCGGGAAGGGATTGCAGCGCCTCGGCGCTGGCGGGGAGAAAACCGTTTTGGTTCCAGAACGGCGCCGTCTCCTGGGTCCAGAGTCGCAACAGCACGTGACTCGCGGCGACGGACTCCACACGTTCCCACAGTTGCGCCCGAAACTGGTCGGCAAAACCAAAATCGGAAAACGCCTCGCCGTGGATGCGCCCCTGCCGGCCGGTGATTTGCAGTCCCACCGCGCCCAGCAACTGGCCGTCCGCAGTCTCGATCAACTGGAACTCGGTCAGCCGCCTCTCCAGCTCGGGGACTGGCAGATTGACCGACTGCCACAGGACCGTCAGCCAGTGGCGATCGTCCACGGTGGCCCGGCGCACGCGATAGCCGGTGGAAGACATTAACCCAGGATAAACCGGAGCCAGCGAGGGTCAAAGGCGAAGTTCTGCCAGTGTCAGTGAAATCGAAACCGAAAGCAAAGTGCGGTGCCGCAACGCGTGAGTCTCACAGCCTGTTAACGATCGAGAAGCGGTTTCCTCAGAGTCGCGGCGCTCCGCGGAAAGCCCGTCAGGGTTGGTGAGATCAAAGACTCAAGGCGGGAAAACGTCTGGTCCGCCCCAAAGCGCCTCGCGCAGTCCCGAGTTGCGCTCGCCGCGCCGCGCCACCGCCGCGCCGAAGACCGCTTCGCTGCACCACAACTCGACGGTCGAGCGCGCGCGGGTCAGCCCGGTGTAAAGCAGTTCGCGGGTCAGTAGTGGGCTGTCCCGCTCCGGCAGCACCAGCAGGAGATGCTCGAACTCGGAACCCTGACTCTTGTGAACCGTCATGGCAAAGACCGTTTCGTGGGGCGGCAGGCGTGCCGGCAACACCGGGCGCGGCTCACTTTCCGCGCCGAGGAAAAACGCGCGCGGCTGTCCGCTCCGCGGATCGGGCAGGATGACGCCCAGGTCACCGTTGAAGAGGCGCAGGTGGTAGTCGTTGCGCGTGGCCATCACGGGCCGGTGCGAATACCACCGGCTGCTGCGCGCGGCCAAGCCCGCCTCGTCCAGAATTTCCGCGGCCAGTTCGTTCAGGCGGGTCACGCCGTACGGCCCGTCGCGCACCGCGCACAGAATGCGGAACCGGCCCAACGCCGCCAACGCCGCGCGCGGCTCCGCCGCCTGGAAGTAGGGACCATAGCCGGCGAACAATTTCTCCTTCAGCGCTGCTTTCAACTCCGCCGCCGTGGGCAACGGCGCCCACCGGGCTTCGCTGTCGGCACGCCGGCCCGCGTCCAGGATGGCGCGTGCGCCGTCTGCATCTCCGGCCTTGATGGCGGTGCTAAGTTGGTGAATCGCACTCCGTTCGCCGAAGCGGTAGTTCGTCCGAAGCTGCACAATGCAGGCGGACAGTGGATTCTGCGGATCGGATTCCGGAACCGGCGCCGGGGGGGGAGCGCCAGCGCAAATGTCTCCCAGCACCGCTCCCGCCTCGACCGACGCCAGTTGGTCCTTGTCCCCCAGCAAAATGACCTTCGCCGTCGGCCGTACCGCGGCGAACAGTTTCGCCGCCAGGGCCAGGTCCACCATGCTCGCTTCGTCCACGACGACGACGTCCGCGGGCAACGGGTTCTTCGCGTCGTGCTGGAAGAAGGCGGAGCCGGGCACGGCGCCGAGCAGGCGGTGAAGCGTCATCGCTGCGTCAGGCAACTGGGCCTTGATCTCCTCCGCGCAGGGGAGTTGTTCCTTGGCCTTGCGCAGTTCGTCTTGGATGCGCGCGGCGGCCTTGCCGGTCGGGGCGGCGACAGCAAAGCGCAGCCGTCGCCCGCCCGCCTGGGCCGCCTCCAGCAGCAAGGCCAGGATACGCACCAGCGTGCGCGTCTTGCCCGTGCCAGGGCCGCCGGAAATGACGCAGAACTGCTTTTGCATGGCGGTGAGCGCGGCGAGCCGCTGCCCGTCTGGCTCGCCCGCAGGCTCGGACTTCGTGGGAAAGAGGCGATCCAGCAGAAGTCCGAAGTCCGAACCTGAATCTTCGGGCCGTTCCGGTTCGGCTTCGCCAACGGCGTCCGCGGCCCGCCGCTGGATTTCTTGCGCCAGGGCCGTTTCGTATTCCCAGTAGCGATGCAGGTAGAGTCGGCCCCGTCCATCAAGCACCAGGGGCTTGAACTCACCCGGTACGCCGACGACCGGCGCGGCCCGCAGCGCGCGGATCCAGGCGTCCAACTCCGGGCAGCGCGCCGCGCGGCGTTCGACTTCCGGCCGGCCGGGCCACCACTGGCCAGCGACTGCTGCCAGATCCAGACAGATGTGGCCTTGGCTGCGGTAATAACTGACGAGCGCCGCCGCCAGCGCCACTTCCGGCCGGTTCCCGCCCGCCCGCCGTTCGATGAAGCGCGCGAAGTGGCGATCCAGTTCGCTGAACGCGCCGCCCGGCAGCGCCGGCGTTCCGACGGCATCTTCTCCTGCGCGCGGTGAACCGGCGGTCAACCGGGCTTCGTCCAGCCGGCGAGGCGCCGGACCTGCCTTGCTCGCCCCAGTGCGCCTCTTCTTCACCGGGCCCTCCGATTGTCTCTGCCGGAAAGCAATTCGCTCAGTTCGTGAACGAGATCCTCCGTCGGCTGATCGCGGAAGACGCCGTACCCCGGCCGCGCTGGATCCAGGCCGCGCAGGAAGAGGTATGTGACGCCTCCGAAGTGTCGGTCGTAGCGGTAGCCGGGCAGCCGCAGGCGGAGGTATTTGTCCAGCGCGACGGTGTAGAGCAGATACTGGAGATGATAGTGATGCCTCCGCATTTCCAACCGCAACGCCTCCGGGCCGTAGTCCTCGACGCGATTGCCCAGCCAGTTCGATTTCCAGTCCACCAAGTAGAACTGGCCCTGCCACTCGAAGACGAGGTCAATGAAGCCTTTCAGCAGGCCGGTCACGGGATTGAAGTCGAGCCGCTCCGCCGCGTCACTCACGCCGTGCTTCGACCAGAGCGTGCGCAGCGGCGAGACGGAAAGGCGTTGCAGCGGGAAGCAGAACTCCAGTTCGCGGAGGCAGCTTTCAGGGGAAATTTCGGCGAGCTTCAGCGCGGCTCGTGACGGCAGGCCTGGTTTTGCCTCACCCGCTGTTCGCGCGCACTCGCCCCCAGCGGCGATGGGGGGCAAGGGTACCGTCATCACCTTGCCGATCATCTCGGATACCGTTTCCCCAAGCTCCGCCACGGACAGCCCGTGCGCCCTTAACTCTTCTTCCACCATCCCGCGCGTCGCCGGCTCGCGCCAGCGGGGGAAATCCAGCCGCTCGAGAATTTTGTGCAGACACGTGCCGGCCTGGGTACCGCGCGGAAAGGCGAAGATGCCGGTGGCCGGCGTTTCCTCCGCGGTGGCAGGCGGGCCGGAATCGTAATCCGGTCGCTCATCCTCTCGACCGGCGGTCAGCGACGAGAAACTGGCGATGCGCCAGTCCCGCTGGATCGCGCCCGTGAAAGACCGGGCCGACAGGCGAGCGGTTTCGGCCGCCAGCGGCTGGTAGCGCGCTTCGGCGAGGGCGGGCAGGTCCGCCACCGCGATGGCGCCACCGGATTCCTTGGCGCGTCTTTGCAAGTCGGCGCGCAGGCGGGCGTCATCGAGTTGTGGCCACTGGGTCTCCAGCGCCGCCACGGCGCCGGCCTCGCCGGGCGGGGGTGGATGCAGCAGCCAGGCGGGCGCGGAGGTGTCGGCGCCGTTGAAGCCGCCCCAGACGAAACAGCAGCGATGTTGGGCGCGGGTCAGCGCCACGTAGAGCAGGCGCACCTGCTCCGCGAGGCGCTCGATGCGCGCCCGGTCGGCGTTCTCCGCCCGGCGCTCGCTGCCAAGATCGCGGTGCAACTGGCGTGTCTGCGGATCGTGGAAAAAGACAACTTCCTCGCGGTTGCGTTCGATGTCCGCGCCGCGCCAGGAAAACGGGCCGAACACCACCGGATACTCCAGGCCCTTGCTCTTGTGGATCGTGACCAGCTTCACGGCCTTCTCGTCGCGTTCGAGGCGAAGCTGATGTTCCTCGGCCACCGCGTCGGGCAAGTTCTCCTGCTCGACCATCCATTTCAGCAGGCCGGCGGGGCCCAGCCGCTGCTCGCTGCTGGCTTGGTGAAGGACTTCGCCCAAGTGCAGCACGTTGGTCAGCCGGCGGTCGCCGTCGGGAAACTGAAGCAGTCGCCCGCGCACTCGTTCCTGCTGGAGCAGGGCGCGGAACATCGGGATGAAGCCCTTGCCCGTCCACAAGTCGAGGTAGCGGTGAAACCGCTCCAGTACATCCTGCCACGCGGAGTCGTCGTTGGCCAGGCGCTCGAGGTCGTCGGCCGTGCGGCCCAGCAGGTCGGTGGCTAACGCCGCCTTGAGGAGCGGTTCGTGGGCGGGTTCGGCGACCGCCGCCAACAGGCGCTTGACCTCGCTCACCTCGCGGGCGGCGAAGAGGCTGCCGGTGGTGAGCATCACGCTGGGCACGCCCGCCGCGCTGAGCGCCTGCTGCATGAGTTGGGCCTGGCGATTCTCCGGCACCAGCACGGCCACGTCTTCCGGGAGCAGGCGCCGATCGCCAATGGTGGTGCCGCCATTCAGCAACCGCACGATCTCCGACGCGACGAGCCGGGGCAGAATGGCCTCCGCCTTGGTTTTGGTGAGGTCGCCATTGTCGCGCGGCGCGAACCAGAGTTGAAAGGGCGGCTCGGCTTGGCCGGCGACGCGCAGCGGCGTGGCGTCGGCCCCGCCTTTCGCCTCGACGGCGGTGAAGTGGATTTCGGGAAGGACGAACGCCGCCGGGTTGGCCGCGAAGACCGTGTTGGTGGCGGCGACGAGGCCGCGCTCCGAACGCCAATTCTCGCGCAGCGTGTAGCGGCGGTTCGCGTCGCGCGCGGCGCTCAGATACGTGAAGACGTCCGCGCCGCGGAAACCGTAGATCGCCTGCTTCGGGTCGCCGATGAGAAAAAGAAAATTCCCCGGCACGGCGAAAACGCGTTGGAAAATCCGGTACTGCACCGGGTCGGTGTCCTGAAATTCGTCAATGAGTGCGGCGGGAAACTGCTGGCGGAGCGCGGCGGCCAGCGCGTCGCCGCCCGATCCGGCGAGCGCGGCGTCGAGGCGACGCAGCAGGTCATCAAACGACTGCATTTTCAGCGCGGCCTTGCGCCGGGGCAACTCCTCCTCCACGAAGCGCAGCGCGCGAACCTGCAAGCCGAGCGCGTACCGCTCCGCAGCCACGGCCAGGTCGTCGCACGCGCTGAAAAAGGGCAGCGCGGGCGCGGCCGATTGGCCCCGTTTGGAGGTGCCGGCGGCAATCGCGGTCGTGGTGAACTCCTCCAGCACCGCCAGCGACTCGGCCGAGAGGTCCGTTTCCGCCAGGCACGCCGCCACGCGCCGGAACACCTCGCCCATTTCGTCGTCGCGATTATAGGGTTTGTTCGCCCATTTGGCTTGGGAGCCGAAGAGGGCGCGAATGCTCAACTCATCCTCCTGCCACACCTTCTGCACCGAGGCGAACGCCGCCGCCAAGTCAGCCGCGAGCGCGGCCACGTCTTTTCCCTCCACCGGCGAGAGCACTTTGAGACCGGGATGCGGCAGGCAACTGTCGATCAGCGGCAGCAGCGCGTCCGGGGCGCGGAGGTTTTTGACGGCGAACGCCACCGGGATCTTTTCCGCCGCCAGCACGTACCGCCGCCAGAAATCCTCGACGACTTCCCGCAGCCACCGGGTCTGGTCCGTGACAAGTTCGAGGTCGAACAAGCCGCCGCTCTCGAAGGCGCGATCCTGCAGCGTGCGCTGGCAAAAGCCGTGGATGGTGTGGATCGGCGCCTCGTCAAAGCAAGCCAGCGCCTCCTCCAGCAGCCGCAGCTTGTCCTGCTTCTCGCCGCCAAACTTTTCCACCAGCGCCTGGAGGAACGGCGCCTGGCTCGCGCCGGCCTCGAAGGCCCGCCGCGCTGCGGCCAGCGTTTGCCGGATGCGACCGCGCAGTTCCTCGGTGGCGGCTTCGGTGAACGTCACCACCAGGATTTCGCGCACCGAGAACCCACGCTCCAGCAGCAGGCGCAGGAACAGTCCGGCGATGGTGAACGTCTTGCCCGTGCCGGCGCTGGCCTCGATGAGACTGGTGCCGGGCAACAGTTCGGTGCGGGCCAGTTGGAAGACGGGGGCCGTGGTCATGGCTTCGCCTCCTCGACGTGTTCCAGCAGCGGCCGGAAGACGCGCCGCGCCGTGGCCACGAATTCCTCATCCAGCGGATCGCCGTTGCGGAAACACACGTCGAACCAGCCATCCGCGCGCTCCGGCTGGACCTTGCCGAACGCATCGCCCTCCCACGTGGCGCGGGCCACGTCCAGCGGCTCGCGCCGGGCGCGTCCGCCCGCCTGCTTCTTCAGTTCCCGGTCCTCGAAGGCGTGCGACGTCCTCGGAAAAAACTTCAGCGGCTGCCGCAGTCCTTTCCAATAGAGATCGAGCAAATCCGCCAGCGCCTCCAGCGGCTCCGCGACTTCGCGGAATCGCAGTGTCGCGTCGGCCGCCACAAAAAATGTCTCGCCGCTGGCGTCCGGGGCGTGCGCCGCGTTCCAAGCGAGATGGTGGAGCCAGTGCCGCAGTAGGTCGGCGGGTTTCATGTCCGCGCAGCGATAGCCAACGAGTCCGCGCGCCGACACCGGCGGGAGTTGGCCGGTGACGTGGAACCCGGCCAGGTTCAAATCCACCGGGACCGGCGGCAGCAGACCTCCGGCGATGAACGGCGCGAGCTTGTCGGTGAAAACTTCGGCCTCGCCCCGCAGACCCTGAAACCGGATCGCGCCCGCTGCGCCGGGCGGCAGGCGACCGGCGGCGCGCAGCGCCGCGGCCTGGCCGGAGAGGTCCCGCCGCGCGAGCCGATGCTCCACCAGTTCCTGGGTGATCCGGTGGGCGTCGAGCCGCTCGACTGTGAATGGCTCGCTCTCTTCGAGCGGTTCCTCCGCGAACGGCAGCCGCAGCCCCAGCCGGCGCGTGAGCAGCGCCTTCGTCGGGTTGCGGAAGAACTCGACGAGCGCCGCCAGATCCACGCGGCGGAATTCCGGCTCCGGCTCGCCCAGCGGGCCAGTGAAGAACGGTTTGGGTCCGGAGCGTGGGCCGCGCGCCAACTCGCCCGCCGCGCAATTTTCCGCCGAAAAACTGAAGAGGCGCGGGTCTGCGCCGTCGAAATAGGCCGGGCTGAAGGCCTGGAGGCGATGATTGGTCACGACGAGGTCCGTCAAAATATCAGGCAGCGATTCGTTCTCGTTCTTCGTCCTCGATGGAGGCCGGGCTTTCGCGGATCCTGAAGAGGCGTCTGCCAGTTCGAATCCCTGCGCAATGTACTCCATCAACTCGCTCACCAACGCCGACGGCGGCGCCGGACTGTTGTCGCGGATGGACTGGCCGACGTAGCTGAGGTAGAGCCGGTCGCGCGCCGATAGCAGCGTTTCCAGAAACAGGTAGCGGTCGTCTTCCCGCACCGAGCGGTCGCCCGGACGCGGCTCTTGGGCCATCAAGTTGAACGCGAGGCGGCGGTCCGAGCGCGGAAACGCGGTGTCATTCATGCCGATCAGGCAGATGATCTTGAACGGAATGCTCCGCATCGGTTTGAGGGAGCAGAACGTCACGCCGCCGCTCAGAAAGCCGGATCCGAAGCGGTCTTCCTGCAACGCCTGCCGCAGCGGCTCCAGCACCACCGCCAGGTCCACGGATTCGACGAAACCCGCGAGGGCCGCATTGCGGCTCAAGTCGCGGAGCGCCGCGCGCACGCTCAGCATCTCGGCGTGCGTGTCGTCGTCGTCGAGGAAGAACTCCGCCAGCAGGTCGAGCAGCGCCCGTCCCCACTCCGCCACCGGCCGGGCGGCCTGGAGCGATTCCGCGGCGCGGAAAACCGCAGCCAGATAGGCGGCCAGGCCGCCGAGCGTCTCGGCGACATCCCCTTCCACCTCGTCAAACGGCAGGATGTCGCCGAACATCCGGTCGCCGCGGCCGGCCATCGCGTAGCCGAGCAGCAGGCGGTCCAAGCCGTGCCGCCAGGTGTTCTCAGGCCACGCCGGCAAGCCGAGTCGTTGACGGTGGGCGGCGTCGATCCCCCAGCGAATATTGGTCTCTCGCACCCAGTCGCGAACCCGCGCCGCGTCGGCCTCGGTGAGTCCAAAGCGCTCCCGCACCGCGCGGGTTTCGAGCGGCGCGAGCGTTTGCGTGGTCGTGAGGCGCGACGCGGGCAGATCCAAAAGAGTGAGGAACGTGTCCACGACCTGGCTCTGGCGACGCGCGCTCCGGTCAGCGAGGGTGAAGGGAACGCGCCACGATTCCTCCTCCGGGGCATCGAACACCGCCTGGATAAACGGCGCGTAGGCGTCAATGTCCGGCGTCATCACCAGCACGTCGCGCGGCGCGAGGGTCGGGTCGCGCTCGAACCAGTCGAGCAGATGGTCGTAAAGCACCTCCAGTTCGCGCATCGGACTGTGGCAGGAATGAATTTGGATCGAGCGGTCTTGCGGGCCGATGGGCAGTTTAGCCGGTTGCGCGCCCTCCGATTGGGATTCCCAGTCCGAAGTCCGAAGTCCGAAGTCCGGAGGCAAACGGCCGCGGTCGCGGAGGTGGAAAATGTCCGCTTGAATCGCGTGGAGCAGGGTGTCTTCCGCCGGCTCCACGAATTGCTCGTCCCAGGCCCCGTCGCCGGCGTCGAGGATCAGGTTGAGGAAATCGCGGCCAAGCTTGCCCATCGACGCCAGCAGGCGGTTCCCGCTCTCCAGATGGAAATCCTCGGCGGCGGCCGGAGCTGGGCGGACGCGGCGGAGGATTCGCTGCTGTTCGCGCGGCCCGGCCACCAGCCCCCAGTATTCCGGTGACGGCTGCAGTAGAAAGCAATGCACTTCGCACCGCCGCGCGAGCGTGGCCAGCACCGCCAGGTGAAACGGCGGCAGCGCGGCGACGCCGAAGACGGAAACGCGCTCCGGCAGGACCGCTTGGCCTGGTGGCAGCCGGGCGACGCGCTGGGCGAACTTTACAAACTGAGCCGGGAGGTGCTTTTGCGTGGCGTCGGCCGCCAGCTCCCGCCACAGCCGGGCCTGCCAGTGCGGGTCGTGTCCGCTCTCCCACCGGGTGAGCCATTCGGGCCGGTGAATCAGGTATTGGTCGAACAAATGGGCGAGTCGGGCGGCGAGTTGGAAACGCTTGCGCCCGTCATCCTGGTCGCCGAGATAGTGGCGGACTTCCTCAAAGCCGGGTTCGGCGGCGAGCTTCGGCAGCCGGCCCATGATTTTCCAAACCATGACTTCCCGGGTGAACGGCGACTCCGCTTCGGCGCCCGGAACCAGCGCCTGAAAGACCTGCCGGCAAAACGCGTTCGGGAACGGGAACGCGCCGTTGGCCCAGATGCCGTGGCTCTGCGCCAGCTCCAGGGCGAGCCAACGCGCCATGCCCTGGCTTTGGACGACGACCGTTTCCGGCTCCAGCGGCGAGCGCAACGGCTGGCGCAGCACGCGCGCCAACCCGTCGGCGAGGATTTCGAGCCGGTTGCTCGTGTGCAGAATCAGACCGGGCATCGGCCCTTCATTTGGGGCGGCAGGCCCAAAAAGGCCAGCCATTTATTCGTGAGAATCGCGGCCGCCTGGGCGCCGGTCGGACGCGGACGGGAATTCACGTCAGACCGGGAGGCCGCAACGGACGCTCAAAAAAGATTCCGCACCGGCGGGTGGCGCCAGCGGGAGGCGGACCGTGGCGGTCGTCAACAGCCCCGGCGTGGAGCTGATCCGAATGGTGCCGCCGTGCGCCTGGACGATCCACTTGCCGATCGTAAGCCCCAGCCCGCAGCCTTCGATGGCCCGGTTGCGCGCCTCGTCCCCGCGCACGAACCGGTCGAACACGCGCGCCAGCAGTTCCGGCGGGATCCCCTCGCCGGTGTTGGTGACTTCAATCTCGGCGGCGTCGCCGACGTGCCGCAACGCCATCGTGAGGGAGCCGCCGGGACGGTTGTACTTCACGGCGTTGTCCACCAAGTTCAGCAACAATTGCCGAATCCGGTCCCGGTCGCCCCCCACCACCGGGTCCGCGCATTCGGCCAAGGTCACGCGGATCGCGCCAGGTTCCGCCAGGGTTTGCGCGTCTTCAAGGCTCTCCCGCATCAACTCGGACAAGCGGACGGGCTTGCGTTCCAGGGGCACCAAGCCGGTGTCGGCCCGGGTGAGCAGCGTGAGCGCATCCACAATCTTGCCGAGCCGCTGGACTTCATCGAACTGGCACTCCAGCCAGTCCCGCTGCTCCGGGGAAAGCGATTGCGCGTCGCGCAGCATCGCCTGCAATTGCATCTCCATCACCGTCAGTGGCGTCTTGAGCTCGTGGGAGGCGTGGAGGGTGAACTGGCGGATTTGCTGGAACGACTGGTCGAGCCGTGTCGCCAGGGCGTTGAAGGCGTCGGTAAGCTGGTCCACTTCGTCCCCATTGCCGGAGCGCGGCAGGGGCTGGTGCAGATTGTCCGCGTGGACGCATTCCACCTGGCGCGCCAGGTCATCAATGGGGGCCAGCGTCTTGCGCATAAACCACCAACCGGCGGTCAGGACCAACGGAATCATCCCGTAGAAAAACACCTCGGCATACTCGGTGAACCACGTTTCGGGCGGCTCGGGAATCTTGTAGAGTCGGCGCTGCCACGGCTCGGTGACGAATTCGTGGTACGCCAGCCCGCCCAGCAGGAGCAGACACACCCCAATCAGGACGGAGTAGCGGAACGCCAGTTTCGTGCGCAGCGTCATGGCGTCTCCTTCATGACGTAGCCGACGCCGCGCACGCTGTGCAGCAGTTTGATTTCAAAGCCGGCGTCGATCTTGTCCCGGAGCTTCCGCACGTAAACGTCGATGATGTTCGAGCCGGGATCGAAGTGGTAGTCCCACACCTTCTCGAAGATCATCATCCGCGTGCAAATGCGCCCGGGCGAGCGCATCAGATACTCCAGCAGGCGGAACTCGCGCGCCGTCAACTCGAAAGCGCGTTCCCCGCGCTGTGCCTTGCGCGTCGTGGTGTTGAGGGTCAAATCGCCCACGCGCAGCACCACGGGCTTGGCCTCGCCGCCGCGCCGGACCAGCACGCGGACCCGGGCGATCAGTTCTTCCAGCGCAAACGGCTTGGCGAGGTAATCGTCCGCGCCGGCGTTGAGTCCCTCGACGCGCTCGTTGACCTCGCCGCGCGCGGAGAGCAACAGCACGGGGGTGTGGTTTCCGCGGACGCGCAACTGGCGCACCACGCTCAGCCCGTCGCGGCCCGCGAGCATGATGTCCAGCACCACCGTGTCGAACGGCGCGTCCGAAATGCAGGCCAGCGCCTTATCGCCGTCATGGAGTACGTCCACCGCGAAACCTTCCGCCTTGAGCGCGCCGCGAATGAACTCCGCGGTTTTCCTGTCGTCTTCCACTACCAAAATCCGCATAAACCACAGGTTGCTGTGGCCACGTTACACTGGCAAACCTTTCCGGTCGCACCCGCGGCGAAAACCGGTCAGGCGGCGACACACTCCCCGGCAATCAGGCCCGTGGGCCGATGCCTCTCCGGCTCCACGCCGCGCTCCTCCGCGGTGAACTGAAGTCCGTAAAGCTGGGCGTATCGGCCGTGGTGCGCCAGCAGTTCCGCATGGCTGCCTTCCTCGACGACGCGGCCGCGCTCGAGCACGACGATGCGGTCGGCGATGCGCGCGGTCGCCAGGCGGTGGGCGATGATCAACGTGGTGCGGCCCGCCGCCGCCCGCCGCAACGCCTCCATCACGAGGCGCTCCGACGCGGCGTCCAGCCCGCTCGTCGGCTCGTCCAGGATCAGAATCGGCGCGCGGCGCAGCACGGCGCGGGCGATGGCGATCCGCTGTTTCTGTCCCCCGGAAAGCGTCGATCCCCGCTCCGCCACCAGCGTGTCGTAGCCGTCCGGGAGCCGGCTGATGAACTCGTCGGCATTGGCCGTGACCGCGGCGGCGACGATTTCCTCCTCGGTGGCCTCGGGGCGGCCGAAGGTGATGTTGTCGCGGATCGAACCGTTAAAGAGTAGCGCGTCCTGCAACACCAGACTGATCTGCGCGCGCACCGACGGCACCGTGTAGCCGCGGATGTCTTCGCCGTCAATGCAGACGCTGCCTCCCACCGGGTCGTAGAGCCGCGGGATCAGGCTGACCAGCGTGCTCTTGCCCGCGCCCGTGGCGCCCACGAGCGCCACTTTCTCGCCGGGGCGGATGCGGAGCGTGACGCCGGTGAGCACGGGCTCGCCCGGCTCGAACTCAAAGCTCACGTTGCGGAACTCGACCACCCCGCGGAACGGTGGTGCGGGCCGGGCGTCCGCGCGGTCGCCCACCTCGCTGCGCCGGCGCATCACCTCCACAATGCGCTCCGCCCCCACGGTGGCTCGCGTGAAGTTGTATAACAGGCGTGCCAGCGCCCGAATCGGGGCGTAGAGGTTCGTCACGTAGGCGAAGAAGACCACGACGTCGCCCGTCGTCAGTTCGTGGGCCAGCACGCGCGTGGCCCCGAACCACATCACCACGGCCAGCGCCATCGCCGCCAGGATGTCCACCAGTGGCCCGACGCGGGCTTGGTAGCGGTTGCTCTCCAGATACGCCTTCAGGCTGCTTTCGCTCTGCGCCAGGAACCGCTCATCTTGCTGCTCTTCCTGGGCCAGGCCCTGCACGATGCGGATCGAGGCGAGCGTCTCCTGCGCGACGGATGCCAGCATGCCGTCGCTGGCGCGCGCGGCGCGGGTGGCGGCTCTCATCCGCTGCGTGTACCGGAAGACCGTCCAGAACAACAGGGGCGTGACCGACAGCGCCGCGAGGGCGAACTGCCAGTTCAGCCAGAACATCACCGCGGCCATCCCCGCGAGCAGGCAGATGTTGCTCACGAGCAGAATGAGGCCGTTGGCGATGATATTCTGGATCGCCTGGATGTCGGATGTCAGCCGGGCGGTCAGGTCGCCGGTGCGTTGGCGGTCGTGAAAGCTCAGGGACAACCGCTGCATGTGGGCGAAGAGGTTGCCCCGGAGGGCGAAGACGAACCGCTGTCCGACGCCGCCCATGGTGCGCGTGTAGAAATAAGTCAGCGAGCCGGCGCCGAGGGCGATCAGCAGCGTGGCGGCGCAGGCGCCGTAGAGAATGTGCGTCGGGTCGAGCGCGGGATTGTCCAGCCAAGCGTGCCACAGCGGCACGCGCGTCGGCTTATGCGACAGCACCCGGTCGATGACGACCTTGAGCGGCCAGGGCGCCATGACGGTGAGCGAGGCCGCCATCGCCATCGCGAAGGCGGCCAAGCCGAGTTGGAGCCGGAACGGACGCAACAACGGCAGGAAATACTGCGCGTAGTCTTTCAGTTTGCTTTGGGGGATCATCGCGTCAACGCCAGGGCCGCCCGGGCGGCGTTCGTCTCCGGTTGAATACCGCGGGCGGCGAAGACAGCCAGGATCACCTCGCGGAACCGGCCCGCGTGCAACCGGTCCTCGGCTTCGAGCAATGCGGCCAGCGCGACCGCAAATCCTTCCCGTGCCCGGCAGACCCCGGCGACGGTGGGCAAAGGCTCGTCTCCGAACCGCTGCCCGATGAGCAGCAATGTCTGGAGCACCAACCGGTCGGTCTGGCGCGGGCCGTCCGGCGCCGCCGCCGCCAAGCGCGTCCGCAAATCCCACAGCGCGGCGGCCCAGATGGTCCCGTTGGCGTGCGGATCGGCGTCCGGACCGCCGTCGTACTCGGCCATCGTCTTGCGCGAAACCAGGCTCCGGCGGTGAACCACTTCCCTGTCGTGACGGTGATGCCAGGACCAGATGTGCGGCGTCCCCAGCATCGTGGCGGCCCAGTAATCGCAGGTGCCCTCGTCCGTGGCGATCTTGCGGTTGCTCTGACGCTCTGCCGGCCGCAGCGCGTTGGCCCGGAAATCGGCCGTGTGCCGGTTGAGGTGATGGCCGTATTCGTGATAGAGCGTGCCGGCGTTGTGCGAGGCGTTGTGCCGGTAAGGCCGGCCCGCCGCCTGGGCCAGCGCGCCGTGTTCCATCAGTCGCCGGCCTGGTCCCAAATGAATTTCACCGTCGGGCGAGATCGCGTTGGGTTCGGCGATGTCGTAGCACCAACTGGGCAGCCGGTAGTGGCCGCCTTGAAAGGTCACCCCACGCCGCGCGCCGTCGCCGACCCCGTCCGTCCCGGCCGCGGCGTGGTGCGCGTTGACCACGGCGGTGACCCGCGGCAGCGCGGGCGCGCCCAGTTCGTCCAGCAGTTCATGGACGTAAGCCGCGAGGCGGTCCAAATGGAAGTAAGCGTTGACCTCGCCGAAGTGGGACGCCTCGATGTGGCGCTGCCGCACCACCGCATCGAGAGATTCTCCTTGGTCCACGCGCTCGCCGCCGTCCTGCGGTTCGAACAGGAAATCCCCGGCCGGATTCGGCTGGGCGTCACCGATGGGGACGGCGCGGGGTCCGGTACCGCCGGGTTCCGGTTGGCGGACCGCCCCGGCGTTCCGCACGCGGACAAACCGCCCGACGAGGCGCGGGTTCTCTCTTCCGTCCGACTCCAGACGCGGCAGGGGCACACACGCCATCCGAACCAAGCCGCCGAGCGGGTGGGCGGCATGGCTCGTCCAAAGATAAACGCGACCCCGGCTCATGCGGCTGCGGTCTCAATTTGGCC
>JAJXZI010000242.1 GCA_021780115.1 bacterium
ACCGTTAGTTTAAGATGCGCACGGGCCATGCCAGAATGATCTCATACCCCATTCGTAAAACAAGACATTGTGATGATTATAACGCAGAATTGGTATGAGACGGTTTTGCGCGAGCGGCCTCAGAAACGGTAGTTCAAGCCCAAGGTCAGCATGTTCTGCCGGTAGCTCCAGAAGGCGGTTTGGGAATCCTTCAGCGTGTACTGGTAGGCCAGCGTGGTCGCCAATTTGCGGGTCAGTTGGTACCCCAAGCTGAAGGCGCCGCCGAAACGGTCGTACCGGTCCCCAAAAAGATAGGTCGGCTGGCCGGGCGCCAGGAGGAGAACGATGGGGGGATAGTTGCCGTGCTCGTAGAAGAGTTGCGTCCCCAGGCTCACGTCTTTGATGATCTTCCAAGTGGTGTTCCAGCGCACAAAGAGCAGTTCGGAAAAATCAGAGAAGGTGCCCAAATCCACCTCCCGCCCCGCTTCCAGGGACTGGGACATGAACCGGTTGACCGTGTGGTCCACGGCCAGGTTGAAATAATACGTGCTTGGGTTGCCCGCCCGGCCGATCGCCCCTTCCGTGGCGAAGGTGTAATTGACGTAGCCCGCGCGCGGCCGGATTTGCAGGTTGGGGGAGAGGATCCAAGTCAGAAACACGCCCGCGCTGTAGCCCACGCTGTTGTTGAGGAAGCTCAGGTCGTAGGTGTTGAGACTGCCGGTGGCTTCGACGCCGGCCAGAGTCGTGCGGTTGACCAGGAAGCCGGCGCGGGCGAAGAACAGCTCCGAGGCCCGGTTCATGTAGTCAAACTGCGAGTTGGAGGAGAGGTAGTCGTCATGGCCATAGCCCGCCGAGAGGATCACCTTGTTCAGGTCCCAGGCGGCGTTCAGGCCCGCCACGTTGTTCAGACCGCCGAAGTCGGCGATCCCGCTGACGGCGCCGTTGAGCGCCGGGTTTTCGGTGTAGGAAAAGCGGTCGTAAAACGTGAATTTGAAGTCCCCCACGAAGAGGTCGAAGGAAAGATCCGAGTCGGGGGTGACGAACAGGTAATCATACAACGGATGCGCCACGTACGCGGCGTACCCCAGGCCGACGTTGAGGTTGAGGGCATTTTTGTCCGTGACCGGCCAGAAGACGCGGGTGTTCAGTTGCGGCTGGAAGATGAAATCCTGCTGGGCGCCCACTTGCGCGTAATTCACGTTGTCGCTGTACTGGACATTCAGGGAACTGCTGAAGTCCAGGCTGACCGGCCCGGCCTTGATGTTGTAGGGCTGGTTTTCCAGGGCCTTTTCCCGCTCGCTCGCGGCCTTCTCGCCGGCGAGCGACTCCCGCAGCGCTTCCTGGGCCGGGGCGGTCAGCACCAAAGTGACTCCCAGCGCGGCAGCGAGCCGGAGGGGGTGCCGACGCGGCCGGCTGCCCGAAACCGTCGAATCTGCGCGCTTCTTCGGCCGCCCCCCAAGCAAGACGCCTCGGGTGGGTGTGTCACGCTCGGATGAGGTGGGAAAGCCTCCCAAGGCCCCCCGTGGTTCGGCGAGGTGGGCATCCACCGCGGCCGTATGCATTGCCGGCAAAAGTGTTTCCACGCTTCTTCCCTTCTGTTCTTCGAACAGCGTGCCCAGTGGGCCTACTGGTAAACAGATCTGTGTTCAGGCGCAAGAAATATCGAGTTCCCTCTCGTGTAGTTTTCAAACCCGGACCAAAAGCGGGGTTGGGCGTTAGCCAACCCGGTTGCCAACGTCCCCAACCGCACCGTTATCCCGGCGACGGCCCCCCCCGTCACGGTAGGTTGCCTGCGCTACGTGCGGTTTTGGCGGAGGGGGTGTGGGCCGCCGCGATGCGCTGGATCGGCAGCGCGGCCGATTTAGGGTTTGGCAACGCGCCGCCACTCCGTATTGTTGATGCCACGTTTTTGGAACAAGACTATGGCAAACAACGCTCGACACTCACGCTATCGCGAAGACCTTTCCGAGACACCGGAATGGCTGAAAAAGAAAAAGTGCCCGCACCGGGACAAGTTCATGTCCGGCCAGCGCATCCTGCCCAAGAACCTGACCGGCAAGGAGAAGCTCGCCGACCTCGTGGACGCGACCTTTCTCGCCTACAACTCGGCCCGGCTCAAGGAAGGCTGCCAGTTGTTCGTGGAGAAAATGCTCGCCCCCGAGGTGACCATCGGCATGAGCCTGTCCGGGGCGTTGACGCCGGCGGGCCTGGGCTGCTCCGCCATCGTGCCGCTCATCAAGGCCGGGTTCGTGGACTGGATTGTCTCCACCGGGGCGATTCTCTACCACGACATGCACTTCGCCCTGAACTACCCGGTTCGCGTCGGCAGTTTCAAAATGGACGACACCGAGTTGCGCGACAACGACATCGTCCGCGTCTATGACGTGCTGTTGGGTTACAGCGATTGCCTGATGGCCACGGATGAAATCCTTCGCAGCATCCTCGTCCAGCCTGAATTCCAGAAGGAGATGGGCACTGCCGAGTTACACTACCTGCTCGGCCGCTACTGCGCCGAATGGGAACGCAAGGCCGGCCTCAAGGACGTTTCCGTGCTCGCCGCCGCCTATCGCGCCGGAGTGCCGTGCTACACCAGCTCGCCGGGCGACTCCACCATCGGCATGAACGTGGCGGGTGTCGAGTTGCGCGGCAACAAGCTGCGCGTCAACCCCTCCATCGACGTGAACGAGACCACCGCCTTCGTCCTTGCCGCCAAGCGCGCCGGCGGCAAAAGCGGCGTGGTGTTGTGGGGCGGCGGCAGCCCGAAGAACTTCACGCTCCAGACCGAGCCGCAAATCCAGGAGGTCCTGCGCATCAAGGAATACGGCCAAGACTATTTCCTCCAGGTCACCGACGCGCGGCCCGACACTGGCGGCCTCTCCGGCGCCACGCCGAGCGAGGCTGTGAGCTGGGGTAAAGTCGATCCCGACCGCCTGCCCGATGCCGTCGTGTGTTATACCGACACCACCATCGCCATGCCGATCCTGACGCACTACGCCCTGGCCCGGCACAAGCCACGCAAGCTGCGCCGCCTCTATGACCAACGCCCGGCGATGTTGAAAGCGCTGACCCGCGAATACTTCACCCACAACAAGGTGAAAATGATCGACGGCAGTGAGCCGCCGCTGGATTGAGCCAGCCCTCACTGGTGCGCGGAGGAATCTTGTCGAATCGTCTCATGCCACGGGATCGCATCGCCGAACGCGGCTCGGATCGCGCGGCGTGTCCTCGCGGCCGCGGCTTCGCCTGCCGGATGTGGAAACGAACACCGGATCGGAGTATGGTCTGGCGCACGGCAACACCGCATGAGCCACCAACCACCACTCGAAGCTCCCGACGTGCATTGCCTGTCCGCCGCCCTCGGCTGGCTGGGGCTGGGCAATCCCAAAGAGGCGCAGGCGGAACTGGACCAGATCAGTGCCGCCAAGCAGAAGCATGTGGATGTCCTGGAGGTCCGCTGGTTGATCCGGGCCGAACAGAAGGATTGGCGGGCGGCCCTCGCCCTGGCCCGGGCAATTCAGGAAGCGGACTCCGGGCGCGCCTCCGGTTGGTTGCACTACGCCTACGCCTTGCGGCGCGTTCCCGAAGGCGGCGTCGAGCAGGCCTGGGACGCGCTGCGCCCGGCGGTGGAGAAATTTCCCGGGGAAGCAATCATCCCGTACAACCTCTCCTGTTACGCCTGCCGGATGAACCGGCTGTCGGAGGCCCGCCAATGGCTGGCGCGGGCGATGGCCGTCGGCGGACAGGAGAAGTTCACACGGATGGCCCTCGCGGATGCCGATCTGAAGCCGCTGTGGAGGGAGATCGCGTGATCCGGCGGACGCAGCGTGGACGTGTTCTGCGTGCCGCTGGCGATTTTCCTGGTGGTCGGCAAACGATGGTGGGGGCATCTGGATCCAATGACGGGCGACGGGTTTTGCGCCTCTCCGTCTCGCCCAAGCGATGACTGTACCGCTCTGCCGCATGAAACCGTTTCAAATCATTTTTAATCCGACCAGCGCCGCCGAACTGGCGCGGATGCCGAAGGAATTGCAGTTGCAGATCCTCGGCGGCTTCCGCGGCCTGCCGCAGCAGGTCATGAGCACCGAAATGGACGAGTTCGGCAAACTGGAACGGGGCGGCCGGACGCTGCACCGGTTCCGGATCGGCGACTACCGGGTCTATTTCGAGCGGCACGAACTGGGCCTGGTGGTCCACCGGATTCTCAGCCGCCACACGCTGAGGGATTTCTGGTATCGGTCCGGTTTGAAGACGGGCGAGGACGCCGCCCTCCAGGAGAATCCGAAGTTCTGGGAGCTGATCGAAAGCGCCCGGTCGGTCAAACCGTAGCCCCCCCCGGCGGCTGCTTCCTCTGTCGCGCCGACGGCAAGTTGGTGTTGAAAACCCGGACTGGGTAGCTCAGCCTCGGAACGTGAAATGGTTCGCGTGTTTCAGCGTCGTCGTGGCCGGAATGGCCCTGTGGTCCGGCTGTAAAAAGGCCGTCTCGCCGCCGCCAGCCTCCGGCTTTGACTTGTACGAGCCGAAAGCGGCCCAACCGCGGCTCCAGACCATGAAGCTTTGGCTGGGCCCGGCGGAGATCACCGCGGAGCTGGCGCTGACCCCGATCCAGATTGAAACCGGGATGATGTTCCGCACCAACGTGGTGGAAACCGAGGGGATGCTGTTCGTCCTGCCGTACCCCCAACGGGCTTCGTTCTGGATGAAAAACTGTCCCAAGCCACTTACCTGCGCCTACATCGATCCCCAAGGCGTCATCCGGGAAATCCGCGACATGGAACCGTTCAACACCAACGCCATCGTGGCCGGCTCCGACAGCATCCAGTTTGTGCTCGAAACCGCGCGCGGCTGGTTCCAGCGAAACCAAGTGCCGACCGGCGCGGTCGTGCGCACCGAGCGCGGCTCGCTCGCCGACACCTTCCTGCGGCAGCGTTAAGCCGGCGCGACGCAGCAAATGGGACCACGTAACCGTGGAAAACTGAGGTGAAGATCGCGCTGGCCCAACTCAATCCGACCATCGGCGATTTCGCTGGCAACGAAGCGAAGATTCTTGCCGCGTATCGCCGCGGCGTCGTGGCCGGCGTGGACCTAGTGGCCTGCACCGAGCTGAGCACCACCGGCTATCCGCCGCGCGACTTGCTCCTGCGCCAGAGTCTCATGGCGCAAAACCTGGCGCTGCTCGGCCGGTTGGCTGCCGCGACCGGCCCGGTCGGTCTGCTGGTGGGCTGCGTCGGCGAGAACGCGACCCGACCCGGGCGCGAAGTCACCAATGCCGCCGCCCTCCTGCAACGGGGAAGCATCCTGGCGACCCGCACCAAAACGCTGTTGCCGACGTACGATGTCTTCGACGAAGACCGCTACTTCCAACCGGCCGGCGACAACACGCCGGTCGAGTTCAACGGACACAAGCTGGGCCTGACCATCTGCGAAGACATCTGGAACGACGAGGATTTCTGGCCCGAGCGCCGCTACCGCAGCAATCCGCCGGTCGAGCTGGCGGCGGCGGGGGCGGAAGTCATCCTCAACATCTCGGCCTCGCCGTGGCACCTGGGCAAGAACCAGACCCGCTTCGAAATGTTGCGCCGCCTGGCGGTGAAGACGGAGCGCCCCGTGCTGTTCTGCAACCAGGCCGGCGGCAACGATGAATTGGTCTTCGACGGCGCGAGCCTGGCCTTCAATGGGCAGGGTGAACTGGTCGCCCACGCCCGGTTGTTCGCGGAAGACTTTGTGATTGTGGACACCGGCTCCCGCGCCCGCATCGCGCCGCCGGCCCTGGTGGACGAGGCGTTGGTCTATGAGGCGCTCGTGCTCGGCCTGCGGGACTATTTCGCCAAGTGCGGCTTCCGGCGCGCCGTGCTCGGCGTCAGCGGCGGTATCGACTCGGCCCTCGTCGCCTGCCTCGCCGTCGCGGCCCTGGGCGCGGAGAACGTGCGCGTCCTCTCCCTGCCGTCGCAGTTTTCCTCGCCTGGCAGCCTCGCCGACGCCCGCCTGCTGGCGGGGCGGTTGGGCGTCCAATACGACGTGCTGCCCATTCAGAAGGCGTTCGCCGCCGTGCGGGACGAGTTGAAACCGCTGTTCGGCGACCGACCCGAAGACACCACCGAGGAAAACGTCCAGGCCCGGCTGCGGGGGGTGCTGTTGATGGCGCTCTCCAACAAATTCGGCGGCCTCCTCCTGACCACCGGCAACAAGAGTGAACTCGCCGTTGGTTACTGCACGCTCTACGGCGATATGTGCGGCGGCCTGGCCGTGATCAGCGACGTGCCCAAGACGATGGTGTATCGCCTCGCCCGGTGGATCAACCGGGAGCGGGAAATCATCCCGCTGGCCTCGATCACCAAACCGCCCTCGGCGGAACTGCGTCCCAACCAGACCGACCAGGACACACTCCCGCCCTACGACGTGCTCGACGCCATCCTCGACGCCTACGTCGTCCGCGGCCGGAGCGCCGCGGAGATCATCGCCGCGGGGTTCGACGAGGCGACGGTGCGCCGCGTGGTGCGTTTGATCGACGTGAGCGAATACAAACGCCGCCAGGCCGCGCCCGGCCTCAAGGTGACGACGAAGGCCTTCGGGGTCGGCCGGCGCATTCCCATTGCCCAGCGCTACCGGGAGATTTAGCGGGCGCCACCGGGCCGCTGGCGTCCGCGGCGGGTGGTCCGTTTGAAACCACGCTGCCGCCAGATCGTGCGGGACCGGCGGCGCGGGAAACCGGACCTTGCCAAGCCGGCGCGGGCTTCGTTAGCTTGCGCGAGCAACCTGACCTTCATGCACGGCTTCACCAGGTCTCTCGTCAACCGCGCGCGGAAGCTGGCGCGCAAGCTCCTGCTGCGGGGCCCCGTGTCCCGCTGGTGGAGTCTGCGGCAGTGCCGGCGGGTGGAAGCGTCCTACCTGCGCCACTTGGGTGCGGAGAACCGTGCTCCGTTGCCGCCCGCGTCCGGCCCGGGACCGCGCCGGGCCAGCGCTCCCCGGCCGCCGCTCCGCAGTGTTTTGTTCCTCGGCGACTGCTTGTGGGAACCGGAGGAGCTGTTCCCGGAGTTGCGGAAGATTTGCCCGCTGCGCCATCACGATCTGCATCCGGCGCTGACGCGCGACCCGGAGGCGGACCCGAAGGAGGCGGTCCGGCGCAGCCTCGAGGCCTTCGCCCAGGCGACCGCGAGCGCCGAGCCGGATGTGATTCTGTTCTACGCGCGGCCGGCGCTGCTGTCCGACGCGGCGTTCGATCTGGTCCGCCGCCGCTGGCGGTGTCCGGTGCTCGGCCTGAACCTCGATGATCGCGCGGAGTTCTTCCCGCACGGCGTCCTGGCCACCGGCAACGACGATTACGCGCGCTGGGCGCCGCAGTTCGATCTCAATCTCACGAACGCCTTCACCGCGTTGGATTGGTATCGCCGCCGGGGCGCCGCGGCGCGGTATTGCCCGCCGGGTTTTCATCTGCGGGACGAATACCGGGATCCGCCGGCAAAAGCGGACTACGACTGGCCGTTCAGCTTCCTCGGCTCCTGGAAACCCGAGCGCGGCCGGTTGGTCGATCAACTGGCCGCGGCTGGCGTGCAGGTGTCGCTCTTTGGCCGGGGCTGGCCCCGCAGCCGGTGGGTGGACCAGGCGGCGCGGGTGTACCGCCGCAGCCAGATCAACCTGGGCATCAGCTTCGCGCTCCCGTCCGCGCGGCTCACCACGACCAAGGCGCGCGACGTGGAGTGCCCCGGCGTGGGCGCCTGTTACCTGACGACCTACAACTGGGAGCTGCCGCGGCTCTTCGACGTGGGCAAGGAAATCCTGTGCTACCGCGACTTCGAGGAACTGCTGGAGGTCCAGGGCTACTACGCCCAACGTCCCGAGGAGTGCCTCCGCGTTGCCCAAGCCGCGCACCGGCGCTGCGTCGCGGAGCATACCTGGGAGCGGCGCTTCCGGCGCGTTTTTGCGGACCTGGGGTTCCAGACGTGAAGCGTGGCCCGCGTACCGGGCCGCAACGATGCCGTTGAGAAACAGGAACGCGACCGTCACGGTCCCTCCAGTTGGCGTCTCGCCGACGGGCGGGCGCAAGATGAACCGTCCCCCCGCGCGGTTGCCTCGCCCACGGCGGAGTGTTTTCGGCCAGAGGCCGAAAGCCGCGGGCGCCGCGCTCCCCGCTTCAATTGCATTGTCCCGGCTCAGTCGCTTTTCGCCCCGGTCATCTCGCCCAGCAATCGGAAGAAGGCCTTCTTTCGCTCCGTGTTGAGGCCCCAGTTCACCGGCGGCGATTGGTAGCCGTCCTGGTAGTTGTTCTTCCCCGGATCGAAGTAGCCCCAGGACGCGTGCTCGCTGACCGCGGCGATGAAGTTGTTCTCCGGCTGGTCGAAGGCGAAGTGATCGTCCTCGTTGAAGAGGATCGGCATGGGTGTGAAGCCGGGCACCGCACGGGCGGCGCGGACCATCGCCGCGATGCGCTTCGGGTCGGACACGCCGTTCCCGTGCATCAACAGGAAATCCGAGGCGCGCACGACGTTCTCCTTCGGCACCGTTCCGCCGCCGTAGGAGGTGCCGACCAGAAACCGCCGGCCATCGCGCGTGGCAGTCTGGACGCGCTCGATCAGTTCATGGACGCGCTCCGGCCGCAAAATGGCGTGGTCGTAACGGACGTTGCACTCGTTGTTGACCTCGATGAGCACGTTGCGCCAGCCGTGGTCGAAGAGCCAGCGGGTGGCGTTGTCGGTGGCGCGCAGGACCGCCGCCTCGTCGCGCAGCCGTTCGTCCTGGCCGAAGTAGAAATAGCCGAGGATCACCACCAGGCCGAGGTCGTCGGCCCGGTCGAGAATGCGCTCCAGCCGCGACAGGTAATCCGCCCGCAGCGAGCCGTCGGCATCGAAGGCCGAGTTGTGCCAGGGCTGGCGGTTCGAGTAGCCCTCCGGCGACCCGCCCTGGAGGTTGATGGTGAACGCCAGCAGGCCGTGCCGCCGCCACTCCGGCATCGCGGCCAGAAACTCCCGCGTGTTGCGCTCCGGATCCCAACGGCCGGTGTCCGGGTAGGCCCAGCGCGGGACCGTCACCGGATT
The DNA here is from genome assembly GCA_021780115.1 of bacterium. Lineage (GTDB taxonomy): Bacteria > Verrucomicrobiota > Verrucomicrobiia > Limisphaerales > JAJXZI01 > JAJXZI01. Next base: position 9,009 of record JAJXZI010000242.1, read on the forward strand.
GCGGTCGTCGAAAATGCCCTGCACGAGGCGCGCGTTCAGCAGCAGGCCCTCGATCTTGTGACCGCGCCAGAAGCGGCCGGCGTAGGTGGGTTGTCCGTTGATCTGGAACTCGTCGCCGAGGATGGAGACGACGGTTCGCGCCGATGCGCCCGGGGCGGAGCAGGTGAGAACGGTCCCGACCAACATGACGACGCCGAGGTGTGGCTTCATGGTTTTCGGACGGCACGCTAGCCACGTTGGAGCGTCGCCGCACGCGCAAAAAGAAGTTCACCGACTCGGCGCTTGCTGCGGAATCGCAGGACGCTTCTTCCTCCACCCAGCGCTCTGCCTTGGGATGTCGCCCGAAATCCGACAACGCCCCCCAAGACGCGGCCTTTCCCGTCCACCGCCTTGAGTCAGACGACCGTTTTGTGGACTCTGCGCGCACCGATGTCCGTCATTGAAGTCATCGCCCTCGCCGCGGCCGCCGGTGCGGCGGGGGTCGTCAACGCCGTTGCCGGGGGCGGGACGCTGATCACGTTCCCGGCGCTGCTGGCGTTCGGCACGCCGTCGATCATCGCCAACGCCACCAGCACCCTGGCGCTGGTCATCGGGACCGCCGGCAGCGTCTATGGCTACCGTGAACCCATTCGAGCGGTCCGGCCGTGGCTCCAACGCTTCCTGCCGGTGAGCCTGCTGGGCGGACTGCTCGGCGGCATCCTGCTCACGCGCACCGAGGAACGAGTCTTCGCCCGGATGGTCCCGTTTCTTCTGCTTTTTGCGACGATCCTATTCCTCGCCCAAGGCGCGTTCCGGCGCTTCGCGGGATTGGCCGAAAGACCCGGCGCGCCCGCCACGCCCCCCCATCCCGCGGTCTGGGCCGCGGTCGGGTTTCAATTCTTCGTCGCGCTCTACGGCGGCTATTTCGGCGCGGGCATCGGCATCCTCATGCTCGCCTCGCTCGGTTTCCTGGGCCTGACGAACATCCACGAGATGAACGGCCTCAAAACGGTCCTCGGCTCGCTCATCAATCTCGTGGCCGCCGTCTGGTTTGTGGGCGCCGGGCTGATCGACTGGCCGCGGGCGGGCGTGATGACCGTCGGCGCCGTGGCGGGCTACTTCCTCGGCGCCCACTACGCGCAACGCATCTCCCAACGGCGCGTCCGCCAGCTCATCACCGGCATCGGGTTTCTCATCTCGGCGGCGCTGTTCTACGAGCAGTTTCTGCGGTAGCCTCGGCGCACGGCGTGTCCCGGCCCACCACAACTCTTTCCGGCGCGGAACTGCTGGCGTGCGACGACGTCACCGTTCGCTGGCAGGGCCGCGCCGTCTTCGCCCGCACCCGATGGACGTGGCGGCGCGGCGAACAATGGGCGGTCCTCGGCCCAAACGGCGCGGGCAAGTCCGTCCTCGCCCTGGCGCTGTGCGGGAAGGCGCCCGTTGTGCGCGGCGAAATCCATTACCCTTTCGGCGCGGCGAGGGACGAAGGCGCACCCGCGCCCGCCCCGGAGAAGGCGATTGCGCTGCTGTCGCCGGCGACCCAACGTGACCTCGCCACCCACGAAGGCTCCTTCTACCAGTCGCGCTGGCACAGCGGCCTGGCGGAAGGCCAGCGCACCGTGGCGCAATTCCTGTCCCCAGCCAGCGTGGCGGACCTCAATCCCTTCGAGGTCGGGGCGCGGCGGGAATACGGGGCGCGCTTTCGCGAGCGCCAACGCCTTCTCCGGCGCTGGTTGGGCCTCGATGGTTTGCTCCGCCGCAGACTGATCTCCCTCTCCAACGGCGAGCAGCGCAAGGTGCTCCTTGCCCACACGCTGTTGCGATCACCGCGGCTGCTGATTCTCGACGATCCCTTCGGCGGCCTCGACGCCGGCAGCCGCGCTCGTCTGAGGGCGGCCATTCACCGGCTGATGCGTGCCCGGCTGCCGGTGCTCCTCCTCACCAGCCGGCCGGACGAAATCCCGCCAGGCACCACACACCTCCTGCTCGTGCAGCATCACCGCGTCGTGGCGCAGGGCAGCAAAGCCGCGCTGCTGAACCACCCGCTGGCACGCCAACTCGCGCTCGCCGGAGCACTGCGGTTACGCGATGCCGCTTCCGGGGTGCCCGCGCTTGCGCCGCGTCCACGCGGCCCCCTGGCGACGCACGCCGCCCCGCCGCTCATCGAACTCAACCACGTCACCGTCCGACTCGGCCGCCAGCGCGTGCTGGACGACGTGACTTGGACGATGCGGCGCGGGGAACACTGGGCGCTGCTCGGCCCGAACGGCTCCGGCAAAACCACGCTCTTGAGCCTCATCCAAGGCGACAACCCCCAGGCCTACGCGGCGGACCTCCGGCTCTTCGGCGCGCGACCGCATTCCACCCAGACGCTCTGGCGGACGCGCCAGCAGATCGGCTGGGTCTCGCCCGAACTCCACCTGCACTACCCCCCCGGTTGGCCGTGTCTGGACGTGGTCTGCTCGGGCTTTCACAACACGGTCGGGCTGCACCAACCGGCAACACCGCGACAGCGCCGCGCCGCGCGCTCCTGGCTCCAGGAGTTCGGCCTCGGCGACCAGGCGGACACCGCGTTTGGCGAACTGTCCCTCGGCGACCAGCGGCTGGTCCTGCTGGCGCGCGCGGTTGTCAAGCCGCCCAAGCTGCTGATTCTGGACGAGCCGTGCCAAGGACTGGACGCGGCGCATCGCCACGCCGTGCTGGCGCGGGTGGATCGCCTCGTCCAACGCACCGGCGCCAGCCTCATCTTCGTCACCCATCACGCCGGCGAAATGCCCGCATGCATTACCCGCGTCCTCCGCTTGAAAGGCGGTCGGGTTGAAAACGCCGGTGGGCGCCCAACGCCCTCGTTGCCTGTGCGAAGGAAACGCTTGCCCCGCCCGCGAAGTCGGGTCCAGAGGGTCGCTCGAGGCGACCCATCGATGGTCCCGGTAGCGCAGGAGGCGTAACCGGGCGCGAAGGGCGGGCGCCCACGCCGCAGGGGCCGCCTCTTCGTCAGGCGGAACGCGATGTTCGGATTGGGGCACCGTTGCCCCGTGGCATTCGGCCATTGCCCTTCCCCGTGTCCGGCGGCTTGCGATCAGCCTTGCTCGCGACGGGACTGCGCCACATTCAGCCCCGCCACGAGTCGTGGGCCAGCGGCGCGGAATTCAGCTCCTGGAGGTGCCGATGCCAGCGGGGCAGGTGTTCATCCATGAGCGCGACAAAGCGCGCGTCGTGATGCCGCTCAATCAAATGGGCCAGTTCGTGAACGACAACGTACTCCAGGCATTGCGGCGGCTTCTTAGCCAGTTCCAGGTTGAGCCAGATGCGGCGGGCCTGCGCGTTGCAGGTTCCCCACTTCGTCTTCATTTTCTTGATCCCCCAAACGGCAACCTGGACGCCGAGAACCTGCTGCCATTTTCCCAGCAGCGGCGGGATGAGTTTCTTGAGTTCCTGGCGATACCACCGCCGCAAGACCCGCTCGCGCTGGGCGGCAGTGGCGCCGAGCCGGGCATGGAGTTCCATGCGGGTCCGGTTGCGCAACACGACGCCGGAAGCCCCGGCCGCCTTGATGACCCGTAATCGGTAGCGCCTCCCCAGGAAGTAGTGGCTTTCGCCGCTGACCATCTCCCGTTGCGATTCCCGCGCCTGGCTCTCAAATCTCACCCGCTGGCGCTTGATCCAGCCGAGCTTGCCGATCACCGCCAGCCGGATGGCCTCGTCGGTGACGCGGAGCGGAGCGGCCACGCGCACGCGGCCATGCGGCGGGTAAACGCCGAGGTGCAGGTTCTTGATCGCCTTGCGGACAATCTGCACCGTCAGCCCACGCACCTCAATCTGGCTGCGCTCAATACTCATTCTGGTTCTTCACCAGTTCAAGAACCTGCTCAACCTGGGCGTCGGCCGCCGCACGATAGTTACCACGGTCATCTTCCGCGTTGTCGCTGTAACCCTCCTCGGCCCCCGACTTGGGCGGCACACTCCACTCCTGTAACGCCGTTTTGATCGCGTTCCTGACCTTCTTGACCTTGAACGGATTGCTCCGCCAATCGTCTTGGCGAGCGGTTCGCACGGCTTCATCGACCGCCAACGCCAGGATGTGGTTCTTGCCCAAATTGTCATAAAGCGCCCGTTTGGCCGGCGTGTTCATGGCCTTCGGATAGGCAGAGCCGCCCGGCCCGTTCTTCGCCTGCTTGGTGAGTTCGATCATCTGCGCCAGATACTCCGCGTAGCTCAGCGCCTCCGCCTTGCGTTGCTGGATGAGGTCATCGAGCAACTGCGACATCCTCTCGTAGTATTTCGGATTGATCGGCTGCTCGTCGATGATGAGCTTGCGGACGTTGTTCTCGATGGCCTCGGCCACGGCTTCCTTGTTCGTCTTGATGCCGTCCGGGAGTGACTGCGCGGCATCAGCACCGCGCTGGACAATCAGTTCAATGAGCGACAGGTCATCGAAGGCCGATACTTTCTCGCTTTCCTCGGCGCTGATGTAGGTGTCGATCAAGTGCCGCATGGCTGGCTCGTACATCTTCAGGTCGATGTAGTCGCCGCTGGCCAGTTTGACCTCGGTGCGGACCTTTTCGAAATGATCCACCTCGGCCTTGATGGCGTCAGCCTGCGCGGCGGTGTAGCCGGCGGCCTCCATTTCGGTGGCGAGGTTCGCGTAGGCGCGGACCAGCGCCGCGACGTGCTTGTAGAGTGAGAGGCGGGCGGGTTCATTTTCTTTGAGCTGCGCCGCATTGCCGGCATCTTTGGCACAGAAATAGTGGAGGAAGGCCGGCGTGTCCTTGGGCGGTGCGACCGGTTCGCACAAGGCGCGGACCGCCTCCAGCGCCTCCTCCAGATGTTCGCGGGCCTCGCCCAGCCGGTCCTTCAACAAGCCGGCCACGTCTTCCTTGTCGTAGGCGTCGAACGCGCCGGACGTGTAATCCTGGACCGCGCCTTCCAGGCTCTTGAACAGGTCCTTGTAGTCGATGATGTAACCGTATTCCTTGTCGTCGCCGTCCAGGCGGTTCACGCGGCAGATGGCTTGGAACAGGCCGTGATCCTGCATCTGCTTGTCGATGTAGAGAAAGGTGGCCGGCGGCGCGTCAAAGCCCGTCAGCAGCTTGTCCACCACGATGAGCAGCTTCATTTGGCCCGGCTCCTCGATGAACTTCTTCTTCGCCGCCTTCTCGAACGCCTCCACCTTGTTCACCACCGTCTCCGGCGGCTCGTTGAACCAGTCCGCCAGCATTTGGCGGTAGGTCTGGTATTTCGTGACGTTGTCCGTGTCGCCTTCGCCGCTCTCCTCGCCTTTGATGTCCGCGGTGTTCGGCGCGTAGGACGTGACGATGGCGCACTTGCCCTTGAGGTCGGTCTTGCTGAACAGCTCGTAGAACTGGCACGCCTCGTAAATGCTCCCGGAGACGAGCAGGGCGTTGCCGTGCCCGCTCACCAGCCGGTCGCGGGTTGCCATGTCGATCATGATGTCGGCGGTGATCTTCTCCAAGCGCGACCGGCAGGAGAGGACTTTCTGCATCGTGCCCCAGCGCCGTTTGAGTTGGGCCTTGGCCAGATTGGTCAAGCCTTTGGTCTTGGCCTCAAACCACTGGTCGATCTTCGCCTGGGACGTGATGTTCTGGTCAATGTCCCGCGCCTCGTAACGGAGATCCAACACCACGCCGTCCTGCACCGCCTCGTCGAACTTGTAGGTGTGAATGTAGCGGCCAAAGACTTCGATGCTCCGCTGCTTGTCCGATTTCAGGAGGGGCGTGCCGGTGAAGCCGATGAACACCGCGCCGGGCAGGAGTTCCTTCATGGCCGCGTGCAAATCGCCCGATTGGGTGCGATGGCACTCGTCCACAAAGACGAACAGGTTGCCCTTGGCGCGGAAGTCCGGCGGCCGCGCCTTCTTCAACTCCCGGATGAATTCCTCCGCGTCGCCTCCCCCGTCGCCGTTGTGCTTGCCGCCGAACTTGTGGATGAGGGAGCAGAGCAACCACGGCTTGGTGGCGTTGAGCCGGGCGACCAGGTCCGCGCCGCTCTGGGTGCGGTAAATGTCCTCGTTCACCCCCTTGAACACTTTCTCAATCTGCTCGTCCAGTTCCTTGCGGTCGGTGACGATGAGCACGCGGGGATCGGGGACGTGCTCCCGAATCCACTTCGCCAGCCACACCATGATGAGGCTCTTGCCGCTGCCCTGGGTGTTCCAGATGATGCCGCCCTCCCGCCGCTGCACGAACGGCTGCGCGGCATGGACGGCGAAGAACTGGTTGTGCCGGCAGAGCTTCTTGGTGCCGGCGTCGAACAGCACGAAGTTGTGGAGCAAATCGAGGAAGCGTTCCTTGCCGCACAAATGAGCCAGCGCCTTGTCCAGCGAGGGATCGGGGGCCGTCGCTTCCTTCCATGTCAGGTAATACTTCTCCTTGGTTTCCACCGTGCCGTAGCGCAGCCCCTCCGTGTCGTTGCCCGCCATCACGAGCTGCATCGTGGAGAAAAACGGCTGGATGAACTCCTTCTTCTGGTTGTCGAGGTTCTGGCGGATGCCCTCGGCCACGGAGACAATGGAGCGTTTCAACTCCAGCACGCCCAGCGCGAGGCCGTTCACGTAAAGCACCACGTCCGGGCGCTTGCCGTGCGCCTTGGCGTCGGCGGCCGCCACCGTGACTTCCTCGGCGATGGCGAAATCGTTTCGCTCCGGCTGCTTCCAGTCCACGAGCCAGACAGTGACGTTGTTCTCGCCCACGTCGGGCCGCGCCTTCACGCCGTAGCGCAGCAGCTCATAGATGGCGCGGTTGCGGTCGTAGAGGCTTTTGCTGGTGTCGCCCGCGGCCTTGTCCAGTTCGTAAAGCACCTTGCCGATCAGGGCGTCGGCGTGGCCCTGGCGCTTCAGCCAGGCCCGCAACAGCGCCGGCTCGATGTTGCGGTTGTTCTCCCGCTCTTCCCAGTTGCCCAGGTAGCGGTAGCCCAGCGTCTCGCGGAACAGCTTCACGTCGTGATAGCCGCCGGCCTGCGTGTCCTGCTGGAGCCACTCGAACTCGGACTTCCGCTGGCTGAGCTGCTCGATCTCGTCGAGCACGGCGAGCGGCGAGAGGCAGCGGTACACGCTCGACTGCGCGGCATCGAGGAGCACACCCCGCATCTCGCGCGGG
>JAJXZI010000214.1 GCA_021780115.1 bacterium
CGTTTTCAGCCGACTGTCAAAATCCCTCGAAAAACCGAAGGAAAACCCTCACACTTCATCCCCTGTGGGATGGCTGTGAAGCAGTACCTCAACAGTGTGGTGACGCTGACCGGCGCAAATGGGCATACGTCGTATACTTACCAGTATCCAACTTGGTGCTACGGCCCTGCCAAGTACACGGACCCGGCTACCCACCAAGTCTCGCTTCCATACTGGGAGACTGGCATTGCTGATGGTTACACATCCCCACCTGGCACGCCGGCGAACGACAGCAATAGCATCTGGGGCGTTCCGGACCCAGGCTATCCAAGTTGTTAAGACTTGCGAGGCTCCGGTGCCACGGCAAGACGACGGGCAGGAAAAGCAGGACGAAGCTTCAGGCGCTCCTGCCAGTCCTGCCCCTATTCGTCGACGCCTTGGTTGCGGCCGAGCTTGCGTCAGAACCGCGGTTCTTTCGTCGCGCCCGACGGCTACCGGGAGAATCGCGAGGTTTCCCGAGGCAACCCTCATGCGGTATAATCCGATCGGCAGGCGAATGAGAAGCAATGGCAAAGCATTTACTTTGATCGAGTTACTAGTGGTCATCGCCATCATCGCCCTTCTGGCGGCCCTGCTGCTGCCAGCCCTCAGCGGTGCCCGATCTGCGGCCGATTGCGCCGCCTGCCGCAGCAACCTGCGCCAGATTATGGTGGGTGTGAACGCGTATGTCCAGGAGACCGGATCTTACCCTGACGGCGGGACTTATTCCCCGTTCGAGCTTGTGCCCTTTCTGGGTGCGCGATTTCCCGACAACAATTACACGAACGTGACCTCAGCGACCCCTCTCTACCTTGGCCCCCGGAAGAGCGTTTGGGCCTGTCCGGGCTACAATCGCCTGCAGGGCGGCTTTTGGTCTGACTATTCCATGGCGCTTGGAGGTAGCTACGGTTACAATGATTTTGGTGTGACGAGTCTGCGTGCGCTAGGTCTGTTCAACTTTACCTCGGCGGACGGGGCGTGGGTTATACCGGCTCGTGAGAGCCAAGTGGTCAGCCCGAGCGATATGATTGCGCTGGCCGACGCGCCATTCAGGCGTCACTTTGCTTTGATCAACATCCCGCTCGGCGGGACAATTCTTAGCCCGAGCGATGCTGGCCGAACCGATATAGTGATTCTGTTCACCCTGCGCCACGGGCCTGGATGGAACGTGGTCTTTTGCGATGGGCACGTTGAAAACCTCAGATCGAACCGCTTATTCAATGTCTCCGACTCGGCGGTGGCGCGGCGTTGGAATATCGACCACCAACCGCATAATCATGAATGGCCATTCGGCCCTGGTCCGTAATCGTTTTGTGTGCTCAGGCTCTACTGCGATGAACTCGAAAAACGAGAACTGGTTTTTTTATTCGGCCGTGGCGATGCTCTTCTTGACTGCGGCGGCCAAACTCTACAGCGCCGGGGCCGACACGAAGATTCTCGCGACAGTAGACCAATTGTCTCGTCTGGGTTGCCGCCCCCTCATGATTTCAGTGGCCCTCGTTGAAATAGCGGTGGCCGTCTTTCTACTGAAGAGTCAGAGCAGCGTGAGGCGGTCGCTGGTCTTGCTTTGGCTGAGCGGCAACTTCACCGCCTACCGGCTGGGCAACTATCTGCTGGGAATCCATAACTGCCCATGCCTTGGCAATCTGGCGGATCGTCTGCCGCTGCGGCGTGGGTTGGCCGACACAATTCTCCAAGCCATTCTGCTCTACTGGTTGTTGGGCAGTCTGACTTTATTCTGGCAGGACTGGGGCGCCGAACACTGGGCGCGCCTGGCGCTGGGCTACCGTGGCCTGTTTCGCAGGTCTTCGGCCCCGGCACACCCGTCCTGACGAGCGAGAACCCGAAGGAATGAAACCACGGATGAACACGGAGCAACACGGATCAAGACAGCGTTGACGCGAATGGCGCGAGTTCAATTCGCGCCAATTCGCGCCATCGCGTCTGAATATGAAGCCGATGCTTTCCAGAGTTGCTCTGCTGGTGATTGGCGCTGGACTGGGCGCGTTGGTCACCCAGGCCCTGTTCGTGGCGCCGCACGATGCCTCCCGCAACGAAGCCGCTGCCCAGGTCGCCAACGCGCCACAGGCCTCATCGCATACCGACCCGGCTGGTCCGGTCCGACCGGATGCCGCCCCGCGCATGACGGTCCAGAGCAAGACCAGCCAACCCAGCCAGAGAGGAGTCTCGGCCAGCGACGATCTGAGCCAAGCGATCGCATCAATCCAACAGCTCACGAACCGCCTGGACAAGGCGCGAGCGATTCGACAGTTGGTAGCGCAGTTACTCAAAACCGATCCCCAAGCCGCCGCCAAGCTGGCGCTCTCGCTCGATCCGAGCCTGGAGCGAGATAACGTCATTGGCCTTGTGGCTCGGTCCTGGGGCGCCAGCGACCCGGCGGCGGCCATTGCGTGGGCGCAGGATCTGTCCCCAAGCCTCGGCCGCAATCGCGCTGTCCAGGAGATCGTCACCGCCTGGGCGGCCAGCGACCCGCGCACGGCGGCCAACTTTCTGCTGACTCAGCCCCAGGGCAACCTCTTCAATAGCCTGGCCAGCACGCTCGCCGCTCAATGGGCGACGACTGATCCTGGAGGCGCAGGCAAGTGGGTTCTCGAGAACCTCACCGGCCAGGCGCAAAACAACGCCGTCGCTGCGCTGGCGGTGGCGTGGGCACGGAAGGCACCGGTGGATGCCGCCAATTTCGCGCCAGCCTGCCGGCGGGCGCCGCCCAAAACGCGGCCGTCGGAAGCATTGTGACTTCCTGGGCGGCTTCTGACCCCAAGTCGGCGGCAAGCTGGGTCAGCCAGTTTCCTGAAGGGATCCTGCGAGACCAGTCGGTGCAGGACGCGCTGATTCCCTGGGCGGCAGGCGACCCAATGGGCGCGGCGAGCTGGTTGCAGGGATTGAGCCAAGGCTCGACCCGCGACGCGGCGGTGGGCGCCTTCGTCGGGGTGGTGGCCCATAGCGACCCAGCCACTGCGGCGGCTTGGGCCGCGTCGATCGGAGATGACACACAGAGGCAGTTCCGAATGGAGAGCGCCGCCCGCGCGTGGATGGACGTGGACCCGTCCGCCGCCCGGTCCTGGGTCCAGAGTTCAACCCTGCCGGCCGACACCAAAAAGCGATTGCTCGGTCCGGGAGGATAAGCGCCGGCCGCTCCAGAGACCGGCAGCTTTGGTGAGGAATAATCGCGGCTGTCACCCGGCAGGTGATTCGTTCCAGTCCTCCGGAATCTGCGTTCATCTGTGTCCATCTGCGGTTTCGGTTCGGTTCCTTCGCCTTCAACTGCCGGATTTAGGATGAAAGTTTCCTTTGACGGCCAGCGCTCTTCCTGAGCCATACTCGGCGCCGTGAACGCTGAACAACTCTACCAACAACGCCTCGCCCGCTACGTCACCGCGCTGCGCAACGAGAAGCCGGACTGCGTGCCGATCCGGCCGTTCGTCGCCGAGTTCACCGCCCGCTACGCCGGCTACACCTGCCAGGAGGTAGCCCACGATTACACCAAGGCCTTCGACGCCGCGTTGCGCTGCGCCCGCGATTTCGACTGGGACGCCGTGGTGCCGAACATGGTGTATGTCTGGACCGGCCTAGCGCAGGCGGTGGGGCTGCGCTACTACGGCATTCCCGGCCTGGGCATCCCGCACACCACCGGCTTCAACTACATCGAGCCGCCGGAAGACCAGGCCTTCATGCGGGCCGACGAGTATGACGCGCTCATCGCCGACCCGACCGGGTTCCTCTACAACGTCTGGCTGCCACGGGTTTCGACCGAGGTCAGCCGAATCGGCGAGCCGGCCACTTACCGGAACAATCTCTCGTTCGTCAAGGGCGCGATGGCGATGTTGAGCTACTTTTACGCTTTCGGCCCGCAGTGTGCGCGGCTGCGCAACGAGTCCGGCACGGTTTCGGCGATTGCCGGCATTTTCAAGGCGCCGTTCGACATCCTCGCCGACAAGTTGCGCGGCTACGTCGGCCTGACGATGGACATGGCGACGCAGCCGGACAAGGTGCTTGCGGCCTGCGAGGCGCTGATGCCGCACCTGTGCCACGTCGGGCTGACCACCGCCGACCCGGCGAAGCAGGTGCCGATCGGTTTCTGGATGCACCGCGGCTGCGTGCCGTTCGTCAACCCGAAGCAATTCGCCTCGCACTACTGGCCGACGCTGCGGCCGATCATCGAGGAGTTCTGGAAGCACGGACACCAGACGCTCTTTTACGCCGAGGGCAAGTGGCGGCATCACTTCGACGCCTTCCGCGAGCTGCCCGACCGCAGCATTGTTTTCCATTGCGACCGGGACGACGTCTTCGAGGCGCACCGGCGGCTCCATGACAAGTTCGCCCTGAGCGGCGGCATTCCGAACACGCTGCTGAGCTACGGCCAGCCCGAGGAAGTCCGCGCGTTCTGCCGTCGCGTGCTCGATGAAGTGGCCCGGGAGGGCGGCTACATCCTGGACGCCGGCGCGATCATGCAGGATGACACGAGTGTCGAGAACCTGCGCGTGTTGACACAGGTCGGCCGCGAGCACGGTGTCTATCCGTCCGGGTCCTATCGGGCGCCTGCGGCCACGGCACCGTGCGACATGCCCGCCTCGATCGAGGCCCGGAGGGGGCTGGTCGGATTGGCCGGGCGCGCGCCGATGCGCCCCAAGCCGGGCGTGTGCTTCCCCTGGGAGGAAAAGGCCCAGGCGCTGCCGGAGATCACGGGCGACCGGGGCTTGATCCAAAAAATCTGGGAAGACATCGACGGCTTTGGGAACATGTATATCTGGCAGTTGCTGCTGAGTTTCTGAAGGCGGCGCCAGGGCGGGGAGGACTGGAGCCGCAAGTTCGGGCAGCCCGGCCTGGCGCAGTGGCGGGAGTCAGGGATCCACGAAAACACCGTGAGCGCTGCGCGGGGGGTTGGGCCGGCGCGAATTTTCCCTTTGAATTCCCGGCTCGCTTCGGGCATCAAAATAGCAAGACATGAAACAACATTCGATTCAGATTCGCAGATTGGCGCTGGCCGCCACGCTGGGCGCGGCTTTCCTCCTTCCACCGGCGGCGCTCCGGGCGGCCGAGGGGCAGGAACCGTTGAAGCTGCAACTGCCCATGCCCACCCTCAAAGGCACGCCGGAAGATTTGCCCAAGGGCGCCAACATCGAGCCGATGTCCGACAAGCCCCCGGCCCCGTTCCTGGTGCCCGCCGGCGTGAAGAACGTCGCCCTCGGCAAGAAGGTCACCAGCAGCGTCACGCCATTCACCGGGGAGCTGGCGCAGATCACCGACGGACTGAAGGAGGCGTTCGACGACCAGGCCGTCGAGTTCAAGAAGGGCACGCAGTGGGTGCAGGTGGACTTGGGCGAGCCGTACAAGATCTATGCCGTCGCCGTCTGGCACGACCACCGCTACATCCAGCTCTTCAAGAGCGTCATCGTCCAGGTGTCCGATGATCCGGATTTCAAGGCCAGCGTCACTACGCTGTTCAACAACGATACCGACAATTCCTCCGGTCTGGGCATCGGCACCGACAAGCAATACTTCGAAACCCGCTACGGCCGGGTCATCGACGGCAAAGGCGCCGTGGGCCGCTACGTCCGCTCCTACACCAAAGGCAGCAGCCAGAGCGCGATCAACGTCCACCAGGAAATCGAAGTGTACGCGCTGCCGGCGAAATGAATCGGTGGCTCGGCCCGGGGCTGTTGTTGGCCGTCACCGCCGGGGCGCTGGCCTTGCGCCTCCCCAGCCTCGACCTCCGGCCGATGCATAATGACGAGGCCGTCAATGCCTTCAAAATCGACGGTCTGTGGGAAGGGGACCGCTACGCCTACGACCCGCAGGAATTTCACGGGCCGACCCTCTACTACGCGACGCTGCCGTTCGTCTGGCTGAGCGGCGCGCGCGATTTCGATCATCTCAGCGAGACGACCCTGCGCTTGGTCACGGTGGCCTTCGGCGCCGGGTTGATTCTGCTGTTGGCGTTGTTGGCCGACGGCCTCGGCTGGCCCGCCACGCTCGGCGCCGCCATGCTCACCGCCCTCTCGCCGGCGATGGTCTTTTACAGCCGGTACTTCATCCATGAGATGCTGCTGGTGTTCTTCACGGCGCTCGGGCTGGGCGCGGGCTGGCGTTACGCGCAGACGCGGCAGGCCGGTTGGGCGCTGCTCACCGGCGCCGGGCTGGGACTGATGTATGCAACGAAGGAGACGTTCATCATCTCCGTGGCGGCGATGGCCGGGGCGCTGGCACTGACTTGGAAGTGGAACCAATGGCAGCCCGGCGAACAATGCGCGGGTGCCCGCCCCGCCGGCAGTGTCGGCAAAACAGCGGCGGCGGAGGCAACTCCGGTTCGACCAACCTCCGGCAGTAGCACCGGTCAAGACGTCTCGGCGCGGCGCGGTTTGGTCTCCGAGTGGCGCCCACTGTTGACGCACGCCGCCGCCGCGCTGGTCGTGGCGATCGTGATTTCGGTCCTCCTCTTTACCTCCTTTTTCCGCAACCTGGCCGGACCCCTGGACTCGCTGAAGACCTACTCCACCTGGCTGCACCGCGCGGGCGGGGCCTCGCCGCACATCCACCCCTGGCCGTTCTACCTGGAACGGCTGGTCTGGTTTCATCCCGCCCGCAGTCCCGTCTGGAGCGAGGCGCTCATCGTGGCCCTGGCCGCCATCGGTGGCGTTGCCGCGCTGGCGGGTCGGGGGCTGGGCGGGGCCAGCGTGCCTCTCGCCCGCTTCCTGACGTTTTACACGGTGGGATTGACGGCGGCTTACAGCGCGATCTCCTACAAGACGCCTTGGTGTCTGCTGAACTTTCTGCTCGGCATGGTGCTGCTGGCCGGGTTGGGCGCGGCGGCATTGTGGCGGGCGGTGCGACCGCGCTGGGCGCGAATAGCCGCGGCCGCGCTCCTCCTTGCCGCCGCGGCGCAACTGGGCGGGCAGGCGTATCGGGCCAGCTTTCGGTTCGCCGCCGACCCACGGAATCCCTACGTCTATGCCCAGACCGTTCCCAATCTGCTCGAACTGGCGAGCCGGATGCGGGGCATCGCCCAGGCCGATTCCGCCGGATTCAACATGGTCGTCAAGGTCATCGCGCCCGAGAGCATTTGGCCCTTGCCGTGGTACCTGCGGCAGTTCACCCACGTCGGGTGGTGGGACCGGCTGCCGGCGGACCCTTACGCGCCGGTGGTCATCACGTCCGCCACACTCCACGCGGCGCTGGACGACAAGTCCGCCAAGAAATGGCTTCAGGCCGGCGTCTATGAACTGCGGCCGGGGGTCTTCCTCGAACTCTACGTCGAATTCGAGCTGTGGAAACGTTACGTCGCGACGCTGCCGCGCGACCGGGAGGAGTAGGCGCCGCGAGGCGCGGGCAGAGGATACTGGCGACAGCGCGGTGTCTTCGGGGCGTTCACCTTGCGGCCGTCCCGGAATGGGCGGCCGGCAGCCCCGCCGAGGGTGGTGTCCAATCCAGTTCATAGACATGCGCCGCCGGCGGCGCGAAGGTGTCGTGGAACGTGGTGGCTTCACCGGAAACCGCGCGGCCTTCGAACAACACCGTCACGGTTTTGGACAGGCGGCGATGGAGTTCGAACCCGACCCTAAGCGGCAGCCACCGGACAGGCAAAGATCATTCCATGAGGGAACAGCGCGCCCGGGGACGCTTCTTCCTTGTTGCCCAACGGGCGTCAACCTATGCTGCCCGCGTGCAAGAAACGCCCACCAACTCCGTCCCCGGTCGGACCGCGTCGGCGCTCCCCTTCCGCCCATGACCACCTACCGAAACCGCCGCGCCGTCCAGCTTGAGAATGAAACTGTCCGCCTGACTGTTCTGGCCGAAGGCGGCCACCTCGCGGAACTGCGGCACAAGCCCACGGGCGTCAACCCGCTGTGGACGCCGCCGTGGCCCTCCCTCGAACCGTCGGCTTACGACGCGGCCCAGCATCCGGAGTACGGCGCCAACGCCGAGAGCAAGCTGCTCGCCGGTCTCATGGGCCACAATCTCTGCATGGACCTCTTCGGCGGCCCTTCGGAAGCGGAAGCCGCGGCCGGCATGACCGTTCATGGCGAGGCCTCGGTCGCGTCGTACGACGTCAGCGTCGCCGGCGACGCCCTCATCCAGCGCGCGACGTTTCCGCAGGCGCAGTTGCGCTTTGCGCGGACGATCTCCTTCGCCGCGCCCACGGTGGTGCATATCGCGGAGGAAGTGGAAAATCTCGCCGCGCTCGACCGCCCGATTGCCTGGACGCAGCACGTCACGCTCGGCCCTCCGTTCATCGAACCGGGCGTCACGCAGTTCCGCGCTTCGGCCACGAAGTCCAAGGTGAGCGAGTCGGATTTCGCGGCCGGCCAGGGTTACATGAAGATCGGGGCCGAGTTCGATTGGCCGCACGTGCCGCATCTTAACGGCGGCACGGTCGATATGCGGACGTTCAGCGCCCTGCCGGTCTCCGGCGCCTTCTCCACGCACCTGATGGATCCCCGGCGCGAGCGGGCCTTCTTTCTCGCCTGGTCGCCCAAGTCGCAGGTGCTCCTCGGCTACATGTGGAACCGGGCGGACTTTCCGTGGCTGGGCATTTGGGAGGAGAACCGCTGCCGCACGACCCCGCCCTGGAACGGCCGGACCATCACGCGCGGCCTGGAGTTCGGCGTCTCGCCCCTGCCGGAGACACGCCGCCAGATGATCGAGCGGGGCAGCTTATTCGGCGTGCCGGCCTACCGCTGGATTTCCGCTCGCCAGACGCTGCGCGTCGAGTATCGGGCGTTCATCACGACGGCCACGGCGATGCCCGACGAACCGCCCGTCTGAAGCGAGGCCGCCTTGTCCGCCAACCGGGACGCGCGGCCTCGTTTGTATTCAGCCTACCTCGCCGCCTGGACGTGCTCCCGGGTTTTCTTGCTCTCCTCGATGACCTTCTGCTGCATCTGACCAGGCATTTCCTCGTAGTCGCTGAATTCCTCGGCGTGGATGACGCGGTCTAGCGGCGAGAATACCCTCGGCGGCGGCGCGGTTGACGCCATTCTCCACCGACGGCACGAAACTGCGGTCCACGTTCTGGCCGACAAGCGAGTTGGTGAACTCCAGGCTGGTGTCACTGCTCAGCGGGTGGGCGGACCGGACACTCGTTCGAGTGCCGCCAAACTCGGCGGCAGGTCTTCTGGGGCAAAGCAACTGCGCAATTGAGCGTCGGCCCGCTTTACAAGCCGTCCCTATTAACCGGAGTTAAAATGCCAGTCCGAATCTGTCGTGCGGAGATATGCCGACTGCGGCACGCAGATTTACTCACATGATTTGACTATGCGAACTGTTTGCGTGGATTGATTAATCTGCGGGGGATGGCTCAGCGCTCTTTCTCGATTCTGGCCAGAGAAGGCGAGTTACTAATTCTGTCAGAGCATTTCCGGGAGGTTGCGCCCAACGGACGCGTGCTGGAACGTCGGCGGCCATTACACTCGCGTGCGGTCCCAGCCGACATTCAGCGCGTGTTCATCACGACCAGTGCATCGGAATGTCATTATCCGCAAAGCATTTGGACGGGGGCATGGTGAGCCGGGGCTGGCCTGGGCAGACTTCCTGCTACTGCCCAAATCACCCGCCGGGGTCTTCGGTGGCTACTTGGGAATACCAACCAAATGGGATCCGGTAGGAAGATCGGCGGAATCAAAGCTAAAACAAAACCAAACGGGACGAAGCTTGTGTATCTGTCTGCCATCGGTGGCCTTGTTCTGGCGGCTCGTGCGCAAGTGGTTATCCTTGACAACCAGAGTAATAAACCATGAAAATCATCAGAGACACGATCAAAGCGAATACATTAATCTACGCTGGCTTAACCTTGCTCATCGTATTACCGGCATCCGCCGTCACGTTAGTTGACCGTGGCTTACCTACTGCCAACCTCAAC
Source organism: bacterium (assembly GCA_021780115.1). Lineage (GTDB taxonomy): Bacteria > Verrucomicrobiota > Verrucomicrobiia > Limisphaerales > JAJXZI01 > JAJXZI01. Next base: position 9,896 of record JAJXZI010000214.1, read on the forward strand.
AACGCCGCGGGTGGCAACCGCTCCAATGTTGCGTGGGCCGATAGCGAATCGTCAAGCTCGCCGTCAGAATACTGGATTCCGGGAGACAGTTTTGCCATTAGCGGCTCCGGAACCTACCAAGTGACTGACATACGCGTTTGGGAGGTAGCCAACGGGCCGACAGCGCCAGGATATTTGCCCACGGGGCAGAGCTTGCTGGGGGGCTTGGCGAGCGGCAGCACCTTCAGCCAGATTGATTCCGGTTACACGGTCACGCCTGTCACCTATAGCGACGGATCCACTTACCAAGGACAATCAGGTAACTATTGGAACTTATACCAGTTGGATTTCAGTGTGAACCTGACCTTGGCGGCAGGGCAGACATACAACTTTTTCCTCAACTCGCCGTTTGTCGCGGGGGACGCCAGTGGCTCAACTTACTACAACGCCTTTTTGCATGCTTCGAACGCTGCGTTGAGTGGTTCTCCACAGGATGGGTCGGATGGCACATTCCTTTGGCTTGATGTGAACGGTGCCAGCCAAACAGTTCAGACTTGGGATTCTGGGACCGGAGCTGGAACGGCTGGTTTTCCGGCTGGCTGGGACAAGAATAGCGATGGAAACGTGCAGGTGTTTGGCAGTTCGGTGCCCGACTCTGCGAACACGTTGGCGCTCTTCGGCTTCAGTCTCGTCGGCTTGGCGCTGCTCCGGCAGAAGCTCGAACTCGTGAAGTAGCCCGGCCACCCAAAAGAATTGCGTTTTTCGTTCGGCAGGCGCCGTTATCACGGAGCAGGATGAAGATAACTCGCCTGCCGTTGCTTCTCAACCCGAACTCCGAAGTTGGAAGCCGTGGGACAGGCTTCCAGCCTGTTTTCCAGGACAACCGCAACCCCCGCCGGCGCCGACAGTGACGTTGGGAATCGGAGGGCGACAACACGAACGAAATCACCAGCCAGACAGGCCGGACGCGTGTCCCGCTGCTCCGAGCGAATCGTCAACTTCGGAATTCGGGTTTAGACACACCAGCGGCGGCTGCTACTTCTCCGCCTGGGCGTGTTCGCGGGCCTTCTTGCTTTCCTCGATGACCTTCTGCTGCATCGCGGCGGGCATTTCCTCGTATTGGCTGAATTCCTCGGAGTGGATGCCGCGCCCACCCGTCAGCGAGCGCAGCGTGGTCGAGTAGCGGCAGAGTTCCAATGAGGGCGCGCCTTCCTGGTATCGAACCTCCGAAGTCCCGGAACCAGAACTGGACGGACGCCTTTCACGCCTCAACGGAGGGCTGCAATCTATTCAACCGCCAGCGCATGCCCACCAATGTCACCAGGGCGGTCGCCAACAAAGTCAGAGGCGCGCCGCCATCGGGCACGCCGCTCAGGGCGTTGCCGTTGACCGTCAGGCTCCAGTCCGCCAGCGTGCCGATGCCCACCGGCGACACGTCCGCAACGAACAGCGTCCAGCCGCCGTTGGCATCCAACCCGGTGAACGAACTGAGGAACGCGCTCCGCGGCGAGGTGTCCAGCGCGCTGAACGGGCTGACGTTCCGCCCGTCGGGCTGGTAGGTTCCGATGAGTGGATTGCCCGTCCCGGCGCTGGCCAGGTGGATGTCGCTCGCCGCCGCGTCGTCGAACGTGACCTGGAAGCCGCTGTCCGCAAACCCGTAGGTGTTCCCCGCGGTCCGGCCCACCCGGTTCAGGAGCACGGCGAAGCCCGCCCCGTGCTGGAGGTAGGCGTAGAAATCCCCGTTGTAGCCGCCGGTGATGTCCAGTGTCAGCGTCAGGCTGGTGATGGAATTGATGGCCGTGCTCAGGTTGATCGTGCTCGCCACGCCGCTGAGGTTGTTGTCCGGAATGACCACGCCGGGCGAGGCCGTGCCGGTCACCGACAACGCCCACGCGGACGGGCTGAAGGCCGAGGCCAAACCGGCCACCAGGGCCGCGAGCGGAAGGAGTTTCGCTTTCATGATCGTCAAGGCAGGGGCCGTTGGTTCACGGAGGGGTTCCGATGCGCGTGCGGAAGAACCGCACCGGCGGCGGTGGCTGGGTCGAATCAGTGTACTGCACCAGGCCGGTCGCCCCGGCGGCGATGGTGCCGTCGCTGAAGTCCGTCCACGGGCCAGTGGCCGAGGTCGCCCATTGGACCACGTAGATCTGGCCGGGAATCCCGGCAAAGGTGAGCGTCACGTTCGGCAGCGTGCCGGTGATAGAAATCGTGTTCAGGGTTTGCCCGTCGGGCGAGACGGTGATCGTCACCGTGCCCTGGGCCGTGGCGTGGGTGTCGCTGAGCGTGTAGGTGAAGGTGTCGGGGCCGATGAAGTTGTGGGCCGGTGTGTAGGTCACGAAGCCGCCGTTGAGCACGACGGTGCCGCCCTGGGTGCTGGGCGAGGTGACGGCCGTGATGCTCAGCGGGCCGGCGGTGGGACTGCTGTCGTTGGCCAGCAGTTTGGCGACGGGCGCGTTGACGGGCGTGTTCTCCGTGGTGCCCAGGGAGTCCGGCCCGGCGGTGGGGGGCGCGATTACGCTCTGGAGGAGGGGAGATGCGGGAGCACTGGACGTGAAATTGGCGTCGCCGGAATACAGGGCGGTGACAGCGTGAGGACTGCCCGCCACCGACAGAGTCGAGATGGCGGCGCTGCTGGCCTGGCCGCCGACCAGGGTCACGGGAGAGCCAAAGTTGCTGCCATCAATCTTGAATTGCACCGTGCCCGTCGGCGTGCCCGCGCCACTGCTGGCGACCGTGGCGGTGAAGGTGACGGACTGCCCGGACACCGAGGGATTGGCTGAGGAACTCACGGTAGTGGTGGTGGCGACCGTCTGGATCACGATCGCGATGTTCGTGTTGGCGCCCAGCGAGCCGGCCATGCCGGGAGCGGCCAGGGCGAGCGTGGCGTTGTTGCCCAGCGCATCCGTGATCGTCCCTCCGTTGAGCGTCAGAGCCGAGGTGGAGATGTAATCGAGATGAGGGGTCTGCTGACCCGCGCCCACCGTATAAGTGAAGGTGAGCGTAAGGGTCCCACTCCCGCTGTTGTAGGTCGCCGTGCCGCCCGAGTTCAGGGCGAGTTTTGGGGTCCCGGTGACGGTCACGGCCTCGCTGAAGGTCACGGTGATGGTAATGGTAGCCCCAACCGTGTAGCTGCCGTTGGCCGTGGTGGTACTGACGCCGGTGACCGTTGCCGGTGCTTTGATGGTGATCGCGGCGGTGGCTATGCCGTTATCCACCTTGGCGTCGGCGGAACCGGCCCCGGGCGTGGTTCCGGCTGTGAAAGTGGCCGTCGCCGTGCCGGACGCTTGGATCGTGGCCTGCGGGCTGGAGAGCGTTCCTTTGACGGGATTGTTGAACGTGATCGGCAAGCCGATGAGCGCGCCAAGGTTGCTGGCCGAAATCTGGGTTCCCGCGGAGTTGGTGGTGAAGCCAGCGGTCAGGGTGGTGCCGGTGCTGGTCAGGATGGTTCCAGGATTCGCGGTATGGGTGAGGACGATCCACGGATTGAAAGAGACTTGGCCGTGGCTCAACGGAAGAGCGCTGCTCGTGGTGGGGAAGGTCGTGTCGCTGCCGGTGGTATTTGGGCCACCGTTCGCGCCCCACCAGTTGTTGCGCAAATCGCCTGTCGTGCCCGCGTTGTTGCCGACATAAACCGCGCCGCCGCTGTTGGCGATGTTGCCTGTGAAGCGATTGAAAGAGCCGGTGAGATTGCCAGAGACGGCATAAATGGCGCCGCCGTAAGTGGTGCCGCTGACGCAGGTGTTATTGACGAAAGTGCAGCCGGTGATCGTGAAAGTGCCCGCGGTGCCACCCGCCAGGCTCAACGCGCCACCCGTTGCGCCCGGCGCGATATTGCCGGAGAAATAGCTCCCGCTGATGACGACGTTTCCGGGATTGGCGCCGTTGTCGAAATTGATTGCCCCGCCATAACCCACACCGCGGAGTTTCGATGCATTGTTGTCGGTGAACGTGCAACCGACGACGTTGAGGTTGCCCCCGCCAGTCATATTGATGGCGCCGCCCGTGGCGCCGGCGTTCGAGACAGGACTGCAGTAATTGCCGCTGAACACGACGTTGGTCAGGCCTAGGGCATTTCCTGACGCCGTCGCACTTCCGCCCGCCAGGATCGCGCCGCCGTTGCCGCCAAAGCCGTCCGGGTCATTTTCGTTTTCGCTGCCGCCGGTGATGGTCACGTTGTCCATGCCGACGACGACGTTCGCATTCACGTTGTAGTTCACCACCATGATCATGCGGCCGGATTGGGTTTGGTTGATGGTGGTGTTCCCTGAGGTGCCCATTCCGTGGATGTAAATCGTGGTGTTGGCCTGCACGCCGGCCACCAGATCGCCCAGGCTCAGATTGTAGGTGCCCGCCGGGAGATTGATCGTGGCGCTCCCGCCCTGCGTCGAAGCGAACTCGAGGGCGGAGCGGAGCGAGGTGTGCGTGCCATCCGTCGTCGCATTTGAGGAATTGGGAGCGCCTTGACTGCTGAAGCCCTGGCTGTGGCCGTCGGCAGTCGTACTGACGGTGAACGTGGCGGCGGACGCCGGACGTGCCAGCCAAGCGACGGCGATCAACAGGCCGAGGGAAAGAAGCGTTTTCATGGGGCAAGGGGCGCGCCAGGCGCGTCGGGGCAGTTCAAGGTGGGTTACAGTCGCTAACTCCGCGGGGGGTATATGCCCTGCAAGGCGATCACGAAGTTCAGCACCAGGTAAGGCATCAGGTTGTTGTGGGGTTGGCCGCTGCCGCTGGGCGCCAGGGCCGCTGGGTTCATCGCGGGGCTGCTTCCGGGGCTGCTGTGGTAGGCGCTGATGCCTCTCTGATCGGGCTTGGCCCAGACGCCGTTGGCGGGGCCTTGGCTGCCGACGGCGTCACTCCCGTTCAGCGCATGGGTGTGGATGGGCATCTGGGTCTGGAGGAGCGTGAGGGTTTCTTCGCCGCCGGTTTCCCCGAGGATGCGCGGCGACAGGCCGCTGCCTTGGCCAGAGTGGAGCGGGGCGACGCCCTGAAGGTTGGGCAGGGCGAAATTGCTCGTCCCGTTGCCACCATAGGTCGTGCCCAGGATGGAAAACAGGGCGGTGTTCTGGCTGATGGGCAGGAGCTGGCCGTTGCATAACGCCCAGCCAGTGGGGGCAAAGTTGAAGCCGACGATCCTGATTTCTCCTATGAATGGGTCCATAATGGTGCCTCCGTAAGTTAGTTGCGTGAGGGGAAGATTCCCTGGATTGCGATGCAGAAGTTGAACACAAGATAGGGCGACATGTTGTCGTGCGGCTGATTGCCGCCGGTGGAACCGACCGCCTGGGGCGCCAGGGACGTATTGGGGCTGGCGGAAGAATAGTTCCCGCTCGAGGTGACGGCCGAATAGGCGACCGCCGGACTGGCCGCATTCGCGTCATTTGAGCTTCCCACCGGCAGGTGCGTGTGCGCCGGCAACTCCGAACTGATCAAGGTATGGGCCTGTTCGCCGCCGACCTGGCCTTGAGTGTAGTTCGAACCCACGGGGCCTTGGCCGAAATGAACCGGGACACGGCCGCGGAGGTCCGGCAAGGCAAAATTGCTAACGCCGTCGCCACCGTAGTACGTGCCCAAGAGGGCGAAGAGCGCCTGGTTCTGATTGATCGGCAGGAGCTGGCCGTTGCACTGCAACCAGCCTTTTGGAGGGAAGCCGAACGGGAAGACGGCGATTTGGCCTAAGAAGGGTTCTGCCATAGTTTTTCCTGTTGAATTTGGGGTTTCGTTTCCACGCGGAGCTAACCTTGCGATGGGAAGATCCCGGCGAGGGAGATGATGAAGTTGACCGCCAGGAACGGGACCATGTTGTCGTGCGGTTGGCTGCCGCCCGCGTTTCCCAAGGCGCCAGGCGCCAGCGTGGTATTGGCCGAAGCCGGCGGCGCAAAGGGGCTGTCATTCGCCCCGGCCCACACGTTGCCCGCGGGGCTGGCCAGCGTTCCTGCATTCGCGTTGGCCTGGGCGACATGGGTGTGCGCCGGGATGTGGTTGATGGTCAGGGTCACGTTTTCTTCGCCGGCCATC
>JAJXZI010000031.1 GCA_021780115.1 bacterium
AATATCTGCGCACCATGCTCTACCTGGTCGCCGGCAAACTCCGCCTTCCCGCTTGATAGCCCCCACCGAAAACGTCAGAGAACCATCAATGGAGGCTAAAGGCACAAGCGAGGCTCGGCAAGCTCGCTGTCAAAAAGGGATTCGGCGAGGGCACGGGCGAGATCAATTTTGCCGCCGCCGGTCAGACCGAGAAAAACAAACGAGCCGACCGGGCGCGGATGACATCGTCGGTGCTACAGAATTTTCCAGGAGTCCATTGACGGCCGCCCGACTTTTCGCTACCCATAGCAACCTATGGTCCGCATAACAAGCGTTCTCAGACGCGCAATTTCGTGTCCTCTCTGCCTGCTTAGCCTCCCCGCCATCGCTCCCCAGCGCGCCGCCGCCGACGTGCTCTGTCCCGGCTGCGTGGACACCGAACTCGTCAGCAGCAACGGCGGCTATTCGCAGCTCGCACTGGACGACACTTACGTCTATTTCGGCGACCGCAACGGCCGGGTCATGCGCGTGCCCAAGACCGGCGGTCCGATCACCACCGTGGGCACCTACCCTGGCAATCGCGTCATCGTCGCTGTGGCGGTGGACACCACCAACGTCTATGTGGGTGTGGACGCGCCACAACCCACCGGCTACACCGGGAACTACGGCAACCTAGTCGTCGTACCCAAGACCGGCGGCACGCCGGTGTCGCTGACCGACCAGGCGACCAACATCGTGTGTCTGGCGCTGGACGACGACTACATCTACTGGTCGAGCTGCGGCTACTTCGCGTCGCTGGGCAGCTATCCGCAGGCCAACGGTTACATCGCCCGCACTCCCAAGGCTGGCGGTCCGGTCCAGGTCCTGGCCAGCGGCCTCGCCACTGCGGAATGTTTGGTCCTCGACGGCACCAATCTGTATTTCGGCGAGACCGGCTATGTCTCGCCCGCATGGGTGACCGGCGTGGTGAAAAGGGTGCCCAAGAGCGGCGGACCGGTGGTGACCCTCTCCAGCGGCGGCCATGTGGCCTACCTGGCGGTGGACGACACCTACGTCTATGGCTCGAGTTATCACTTAGTGGTTCCACCGAGCGGGGAGATCTTCCGCGTGCCGAAAGCCGGCGGCGCGAGTTCCTTTTTAGCCACCGGGCTGGTGTTTGCCGGACCGCTTGCGCTCAGCGCTAACCAGCTTTTCTTCGCGGACGACGGCGATTGCGGCGGCGGCGGTTTTGTTGGCTTGATCGATCTGGCCACCGGCGCGGCCCAAGTGCTGCGCGGCGGCTTGTCTTGCACGGTGCCGCTCGCGTTGGACGACTGTGCTGTCTATGCCTTCAGCAAGACCGGTCTGTATGCGAGCGAAGTCGGTTACTTGAACCGGTTCTGTCGGCCGCCGAGCGTGACGGGACCGACCAGCCAGTTCTCGCTGACGGCGGCGAACGTTTCCGTGGAGAAGTTCCAGTGGGGCCTGAACCTCTCCGTCGTGCGCTCCGGCGCGACCGATTTTGTCGCTTCGGTGGCTTGCGACTTTGTCAACGGAACGGCGCGGGCCGGCGTGGATTTCACCCCTGTGGGCGCGGGCAAACTCGACTTCACGCCTGGCCAATCGACCGGCACCGTGTCCTTCTTCATCTTGAGCAACACGGTCCCGACCGGCAACAGAAGCTTCAGCCTCGCTTTGAGCAACGCCTCGTTCGGGACCGCGCTCGGGGCCATGTCCCAGGCGACGATCACGATCGTGGACAACAACCTGCCTGGCCCAGGCAAACCCGACACAAACTTCGCGGCGACGCTAGGTCCTCAGTATTTGAGCACCGTGAACGCCCTCGTGCCGCAAGCCGGCGGCCGCTTCGTGATCGGCGGCGGTTTTACCACGGTGAGCAACACCAATCGTCCCTACGTGGCACGCCTCCTCAGCAACGGCGCGCTGGATCCCTCTTACAGCACCGGCACCGGGCCCAGCTTCTCAGTGCAAAGTGCGGTCGGGTTGCCGGACCAGCGGGTCGCCATCGGCGGCTTGTTCTTCAGTGTGAACGGCACCAATCGTCCCGGCATTGCCGTGCTGACAACGAACGGCGCGTTGGACCTCTCCTTCAATCCGCCGGCCTCGGGCTATCCCAGCGCGAACGCCTTGCTTGCGCAACCCGACGGGAAAGTCATTTTGGGCGGCAGCCTCGTCTATAACGGCACGAACCTCGCCCGGCTCAATCCCGACGGGTCGGTGGACACCTCTTTCGCCGTCGGTGCTGGCGTGGATGCGTACGTCAGCGCGTTGGCGCGGCAGCCGGACGGCAAGATTCTCGTGGGCGGCGCCTTCACGACGATCAACAGCGTGGCCGGCACCAACCTCGCTCGATTGCTGACCAACGGCACCGTGGACACGACGTTCAGCGCGCCGGTGGCCGGCAAGCCATACCTGACCGCGGTGCAAGCGATTCTTCCGTTGAGCGACGGCTCGCTCATCGTCGGCGGCAGCTTCACCAACATCAGCGGCGTGGGACGGACCAATCTGGCGAAGTTGACGCCCAGCGGCGCGTGCGACCCAACCTTTGTTCCGTGGGCCAGTCTCAACGGCTCGGTCCTCGCGCTGGCCGCGCAAGCCGACGGCAAGCTGCTCGTGGGCGGCAGTTTCTCGACGGCCGGCCAGACCAACAGTTACATCATGCGGCTGAACTCGAACGGGAGCCTTGACACCAGCTTCGACACCGGGTCCGGACCGGACGGCCAAGTGAATGCCGTGCTGCCGTTGGCCGACGGCTCGGTGCTGATTGGCGGCGACTTTAGCTCGGTGAACGGCCTGCCACGGTCCTACATCGCGCGCTTGCTGGGCGGCGGCCCGAGTCTCCAAATCGCGGGCGTGACGGTGACCAACCAGCAGCCCACGCTCACCTTCACGGCCCCCAGCGGCGCCACGATCATCGTCCAGAGTTCCACCAATCTCATGAGTTGGAGGGACCTTCGGACTAACACGGCCACCGGCAGCCCGCAGAGCTTCACCGACGCCAGCGCCACCAACCTCTGGCGTGACTTCTATCGGCTAAAAGAGCAGTGACGGTCCCGCGAGGAAGGCGCTTTTCTACTTCTTCGCCGCCTTCGTCTCGAAGACCCGTTCGCTGTTCTTGAACTCCACCGTCACGCGGCTGGGGCCGCGCCTTCGCTGGCAATGCGCTTGCGCGTGAGCGGCGCCTCGATGCGCGTTGGAGGAAACGCATCCATCGGCAGCGGCAGGATGGCGCGGATCTTCGTCCCCCGCCGGCCCGACCGGACTTCCACCCGCCCTTTGAGTTGTCGCAGGCGTTCGTGCATGCCGACGAGGCCCAGGCCCGGCGCCGCGATGCCTTGCCGGAGGTTCTTGAACTGGGCGGCCGGGATGCCACGGCCCCGGTCGCTGATTTCCAGCAGGACCTGGTCGGGCCGGTGCGTCAACCGCACGCGGGCGCGGCGGCGGCCCGAGTGGCGGTGGACGTTGCTGAGAGCCTCCTGCACCACGCGGAAGAGCGCCAGCTCCGCTTCGGCCGGCAACCGGCGGGCGGCCTCCCCCGTGTCCAGCGTGACGCGGAGGCCACCGCGCGCGGACAACCGCTCGCAGTAGGCCCGAAGCGCGACGGTGAGGCCGAATTCCTCGAGGAACGGCGGATGCAGCAGGTAGGAGAGGGTGCGCGCTTCGCGGGAACACTCGGCCAGCAGGGCGGCGCTGTCGTCGATCCGTTGGAGAACCCCCGGGGCCGATCCCGCCGCCTGGTCCCGCAACAGGTCCAGGCGCATCGTCACGGCGACGAGTTTCTGGCCGAGGGAGTCATGCAGTTCGCGGGCGATGCGCCGCCGTTCCTCATCCTGCGCCTGCCAGAGCCGGCGCGAGAACATCCGCGCCGCCGCCTCCGCCCGCTTGCGCTCCGTCACCTCGGTGGTCAGGAGCAACAAATGCGCTTCCCCGTCGAGGAAAATGCGGGCCGTTTGACAATGCAGCCAGACCTCCTTGCCGAACGTCGAGATGGTGTGAAACTCGCCGGTGAGCGGGCCGCCCCGGCGCAAGGTCCGGTCCGCCATCTGCCGCAGGCCGCACGTCTGCCAGGCGGAAAGCCGGCGGTAGTTCAGGCGCAGCACTTGCTCGACGTTGGCGCCGGCGATCAACGCCACCGCTTCATTGGCGAAGACGCACTGACCGGACGAGCGGCAAACCAGGATCCCCACGGCGGACGCCGCCAGGACGGTCTGATTCAAGGCCAGGGCGTCCGCCAGGCGTTGCTGCATCCGTTTGCGCCCGGTAATGTCGCGCACGATGCCGACCAGCCCCGCGGGCCGGCCGGCCGCGTTCCTCCACGCGGCGAGGCTCATCTCGACCTGGTAGCGCTGGCCGTCGCGGCGGAACATCGTGTATTCGGCCGTGCGCGGGAGGCCGGTCCTCAGCGCGCGGGCCAGGTCCGTGCCGAGTCGTTTGCGGTCCTCCCGCGCGGTGAGATCCAGGATGCTCTTCCCCAGCAGTTCCGCCTCGTTCCGAAAGCCGCCCATGGCCACCCCGTGCGGGTTGACCGCCAGCAGGCGGCCGCGCGCGTCGGCCAGGCCGACGGCGTCGGGCAGGATCTCGATCAGCCGCCGGTGCTGTTGCTCGCGGGTGTGCCGCGTCACCGTGGCCTCCCGCAGGCGCAGTATCAACCGAATCCGCGCCAGGAACTCCTCGGCCGTCACCGGCGTGGCGATGTGCTCATCCGCCCCGGAATCGAGGTTGTTGACCGCCCGCGCGCTGTCAGCGCCCCGGCCCGAAACCAGCACGACGACCACATCCCGCAGCGCCTCGTCGGCCTTGATCCGCCGGCCGACTTCCATTCCGCTCAGTCCGGGCAACCGCGCCGCCAACACGGCCAGATCGGGGCGCTCCCGACGAACCACCTGGAGGGCCTGCCGTCCGGTCCGCGCCTCCCGCACTTGGACGCCCGCGGCGCACAGGACTCCGGAGAAGAGCGAGCGGAGTTGGGGATTGTGCTCCGCCACGAGGATGCGGGTCGTCGCGTTCATGCGCCGGTCAGGCTGGCGCCAGACCCGCTGTGGAAGCAAGGACCGAAGCGCGGGCACGATGGGACTGAGCTTGCTGGCACTGGTGTTGCCCGCCCACATCCAAGACCGGGACGGAGCCAAGCAACTGCTGACGGAGTTCTATGGCCGGTCGGTTCAGCGGCGGGTCAAACACATCTGGGCCAATGGCGGCTTTGCCGGAGTGCTGGTGGGCTGGGCGCGTCAACTTTGGCATTGCAAGGTGGCGATCGTGAAACGATCGGAGGGGCACACGTTTCGAGCAGTGCCGCGCCGTTGGTTGGTGGAGCGCTCCCGCTGTTTGAATCGAGACTACGAGCGCCCAGCGCAGACCAGCGAAATTGTGCTGTATCTGGCCATGAATCGCTTGATGCTGGCACGCCGGGCCAAAAGTTGCCGAGTCTTCAAACACACTCTTAGCCCGGCGCCTTGGTCGCGCCGCCCACGCGAATCTGGTCCTCGTGGATGACGTCCTTGTAGGTCTCGGCGTAGCCTTGCTCGTTGTCCATGTCCCAGCCGAGGGCCTGGAAGAACGGGTCGCGGAACTCGCGGCGGAGCTGGGTTTCGCTGTACTGGCCGGAGCGATAGGCGTCGCGGTTGCGGTCGAAGCGGGCGACAAGATCGGTGATTTCTTTGGGCGTGGCCATGTTCGGGCAACCGTTGGGAGTGGTTCAAACGCAAAGGCGGAGAAACTCAAGCCTCCTCGGTTTCGCCGGGAGCGGTCCGGCCGGGGCAACGAACCAGGCCGGCGGTCAGGCCGGTTTGCCTTCCGCCGGAGACGCGACCTGCGCCGCCAATGCCTCGGCCGGGTAGGTCCAAATCTCCGCCAGCGTCGGATGATAATGCGGCAGCGCAGCCAGTTCCCGCACCGTCATCCGCCGGTGCATGGCGGCGACGATCTCGTGGATGAGTTCGCCGCCCAGCGGGCCGACACACGCGCCGCCGAGGATTTCTCCGGTGGCCGGCTGCGCCAGCAGTTTCACGAAGCCATCCTTCGCTTCCATGAGGAGCGACTTGCCGTGGTCGCTGAACGGATACCGGGCGGTGAGGCAAGGGATGCCGCTCGCGGCCGCGGCCTTTTCGGTCAGTCCCACTTGCGCGACTTGCGGGTCGGTGAAGATGACACAGGTGAGCAGCCGGCTGTCGAATTGCCGGGGCGACTGCGGCTGGGTGAGGTTGTGGGCCGCGATTTCGCCCTGCTGGACGGCGAGGTGGACGATCTCGTGTCTCCCGGTGCAGTCGCCCGCCGCGAAAATGTGCGGCGCGGTGGTCCGCATCTGCTCGTCGGTCACGATGCGCGGCCCGTCAGTCGCGACGCCGGCGGCGACCAGATTCAGCGCGGCGGTGTTCGGCATCCGCCCCAGGGCAAAAAGGATTTCCTCCGCCGTCACGCTCACGGACTGGCCGTCGTGGAGAAACGTGACTTCCTTCAGCTCGCCGAGCCGCCGGGCGCCGGTCAGTTGCGTGCCCGTGAAGACCGTCATGCCTTCGCGCCGGAAGACTTTCTCCACCACCTCGGCCGCGTCCGGGTCGAATTCCTTGAGCACCTGGGCGCTGCGCTGGACGAGCGTCACCTTCACGTCGAAGCGCTGGAATAATTGCGCCAACTCGACCGCCACGGCGCCGCCGCCCAGCACCACCAGCGAACGCGGGAGCCGTTTCAAGGACAGCGCGTCGTCGCTGGTGAGGAAGCCGGTTGCGTGGAGCGCCGCCAGCGGGGCCGGGGCCACGACCGAACCGGTGGCGATGACGAAGTGGCTCGCCCGGAGCGTGCGGCCGTCGCTCAGAAGCAGCGTGTGCGGATCGGTGAACCGGGCCTGGGCGCGGAGGAACTCGAACCGTCCGTCGGCGAGCTGTTGCCGCCGGTAGTCGGCGAACTCCTGGACGAGCGCGTCCTTCCGCGCCATGACGCGTCCGAAGTGAAACCCCGCGTCCTCCACGCGCAGGCCCCAGGCGCCGGCCTGCCGGCAGAGATGGAGCACCTCCGCCGCGTAGAGCAGCGCCTTGGTGGGCATGCAGCCGCGCAGGATGCACAGCCCGCCCACCTCCGCGCCGCCTTCGAGCACGGCCACGCGCCGCCCGGCGTCGGCGGCCGTCCGCGCCGCCGCGTAGCCGGCGCTGCCGCCGCCGATCACCGCTACGTCATAGTCCAGCGCGCCTGTCGGATGAGTCATGCGCGCCAACTTGGTCGGGCGGCGGCGTGGACGCAAGACTGGCGCGTCAAACTTCCCGCTCGACGCGCGGCGGCAGACGCTCATAGTTGGCCGAAATCATGAAGACGGTCCGCTTGCAGTCCTCGTCGCCGCCGAAACGAACTCCTCCCCGGTCAGACCGCGCCGGCGCAGTGGCGCTGGCCGGCCTGCTGGCGTTCGGGCTGCCCCCCACCGCCGAGGCGGCGGAGGGCACGGCGGCGCCGGCGACCCCGCCGGTGGTCCTCAGTGCCGACGCCGATTGGATTCCGCTTCGCCCGGAACTGGAGATCGAACCAGGCTCGGCGCTGGACTTTTCCGCGCTGGGTTGGAGGGAAGCGCCGGCGGGCAAACACGGACGCGTGATCGCCCGGCGGGACGGGCAGTTCGCCTTCGCCGATTCGCCGGGCCAACCGCGCCGGTTCTACGGGGTGAATCTCTGTTTCGGCGCGCAATATCTTTCCCACGCCGAAGCGGATCGTCTCGCCGAGCGCCTGGCCCGGCTCGGCTACAACGCGCTCCGGATTCACCACTACGAGCGCGACCTGACGGAGGGGCAGACGCCCACCACGACGTTGAATCCGGAGAAGCTGGACCAGTTCGACTACCTGACGGCGGCCCTGATCCAGCGCGGCATTTACCTGACCACCGACCTCTACGTCTCCCGCCCGGTGCCCTGGCGGGAGGTGGGGATCGAGCGTGACGGCCAGATCCCCATGGACACCTTCAAGATCCTGGTGCCGGTCCACGCCGGCGCGTTCGAGAACTGGAAGCAATTCGCCCGCGCGTTTCTGGGCCACGTCAATCCGTACACCCAACGCCGTTACGCGGACGAACCGGCGCTGGCCTGGCTGGCCATGATCAACGAAGGCAATTTCGGCAACTTCTTCAAGGACATCCGGACCACCCCCGAATGGCAGACGGCATGGAACCGCTGGCTGGCCCGGCGCTACCCGGACCGTCCGGCCCTGGCCGCCGCGTGGGGCCGCGCGTTGAACGCGGACGAAGATCCGGCGGCCCGGACGGTGGCGTTGCCGGAGCGACTCCAGGCCGACGGCCCGCGGTCGCGCGATTGCATCGCCTTCCTCGCCGATACCGAACGCGAGATGGTGGAGAAAATGAAGGCGTTTCTGCGCGACGACCTCCGCTGCCGGGCGCTGGTCAGCAACTCCAGTTCCTGGACGCGCTTCACCACCGACCAGGGCGCGCGGTCGGTGTACGACTACGTGGACGACCATTTTTACGTGGATCACCCGCAGTTCCTCCAGGGCGCCTGGCGGCTGCCGAGCCGGTGCCCGAACACCAGCCCGATCGCCGAGGGCGCCGCCGGCGGACGCGCCATCACCTTCACGCGGCTGTTCGACAAACCGTTCACCTGCACCGAATACAACTACTCGGCGCCGGGCCGGTTCCGCGGCGTCGGCGGCATCCTGACCGGCGCGCTGGGCGCGCTCCAGGGCTGGGGCGGCATCTGGCGGTTCGCTTACAGCCACAGCCGCGAGGCGCTGTTCACGCCGTCGCAGATGGGCTACTTCGACCTGGCTTCCGATCCGCTCAGCCAGGCCGCGGAGCGGGCTTCGCTCTGCCTCTTCCTGCGCGGCGACCTGCAAGCCGCGCCGCGCAGCGTGGCGCTGGTGATGACCGCGGCCGACCTGGCGAAACCCGCGGCGAAGATCCCCACGTTGGCGCCCAAATGGCATTGGCTGGCCTGGGTGACCCGCGTGGGCACGCAGGTCGTGCCGTCGCCCGACAAGCCGCTGCCGCAGACCGCCGTGGTGCCGCTGGCCTGGCAAACCCCCGCCTCCGCCTACAATCCGAAGCAGGCGCTGGCGGTGGAACCTTACGCCGTCGGCGATGCCCCACTGGTGACGGCGCTGAAGGAGCGGGGGCTGTTCAACGCGGACGACGCGCCCGATCCCGCCCGAAAGTTCTTCCGCAGCGAAACCGGCGAAGTCACGATGGACGGGCCGCGCGACGAACTCGTGCTGGACACCCCGCGCACCGCCGGCGGCTACGCGCCGGCCGGACAGGCGATCGCCCCCAGCGCGGGAGGCGTGAAGATCTCCATCGAAGGCAGCGACGCCACCGTGTGGGTCAGCGCGCTGGACTACCAGCCGATCCGCCGCAGCCGCCGTCTGCTGGTCACACATCTGACCGACCTGCAGAACACCGGCATCGAATACGCCGAAGCCGCGCGACAGACGTTGCTGGCTTGGGGCGGGCTGCCGTACCTGGTGCGCGCCGGCAAGGCGGAGGTCATCCTCCAACTTGAATCGCCCCGGCAATACCGCGTCTGGGCCCTGACCCCGGGCGGCCGGCGCCTGGCCGAAGTGCCCTCCCGGGCGGACGCGCACGGATTGCGCTTCACCGCGGACGTCGCCGGTGACCCGGCCTCCGGTGCCCGGATGCTTTACGAAGTGGCCGTGAAGGGAGCGAGCCGCGTGAAAGGGGACTGGTGACGGGCGCAAGGTTGGAAATCACGCGCGTCCTCAAAACCATTCACAACTCACGAAACATGAACCCGCAACCCGATCTCAGCCGCCGGCAATTCCTCCGCACCACGGCGCTCGCGACGGCGGCGCTGCCGTGGATGACGGCCGCCGCGCCCGGTCCCGCCCGCGCCCCAGGCCGCCCCAAGGTCGGCTGCCTGAGCTGGTGTTTCCACGACCTGTCGCCCGCCGCCGATCCGGAGCCGGCCATCGACATCATCGGCGGCCTCGGCTTCGACGGCATCGAGTTAATCGCGACGGCGCGGAGAGACCTCAAAGACTTTTGGACCGACGCCCGGATTGACCGGCTTAAACAGAAACTGGACCGATACGGACTGCGCGTCTCGCAATTCGTCGTTTTCCAACCGGTGGTCGAAGACCTGTCGAGCACCCGGCCCGACGAGCGGCAGCAGGCGCTGGATTATTTCGCGGCCGGCTGCCGGATCGCGCGCCGGCTCGACGCGCCCATCATCAACATCGTGGCGCCGTGGGCCCGGGAGTTGAAGGGACCGGGCGACTACCTCCCGCGTTACTACGAGATCACCCAGCCGAAGCCGGGCGAGAAATTCCACATCGACATCGCGGACGGCTTCGATTGGGAACAGGTGTGGAACGCGTACGTGGAAACCACGAAGGACTGCCTGGCACGGGCCAAAGCGCACGGCCTGCGGTTCACCATCGAGCAGCACACGCACACCCTGGTGCCGGAGGCCGCGTCGTTTCTCCGGCTGTGGGACGCGATTCGCGATCCCGCTCTCGGCTACAATCTGGACGCCGGCTGGACGCAGTTGCAGCGCGAATATCCGCCGGTGGCGGTCCACAAGGCCGGCCGGCACCTGATGAACCTGCACCTGCGGGACATCGACGGGCGGATGCGGCGCTTTCCACCCATCGGGGACGGCGTGATGGACTTCCAGGCAATCGTCGTGGCGCTCAAAAACGTCGGCTTCGACGGCTTTGCCTCGCTGGAGCAGGACAAAAATCCCGGCGACCGCGACATGAAGGATACCTGCCGGCGGTATCTGCGGATGATGAGAGAGTATCTCGGGTGACGGCCCACGGGGGAAACCCCGCAACGGTGACGAGGTGGGCAGGGGGCGAAGATTTGCAGGGAAGCGCCGGCGCGCGTCGGCATCCGCCAGCCAACGCTGTTTCCCTCGGCGGGTTGGAGTTCCGGGCCGGGGAGCAGGCAGGCGTCGGCTCCGCGGTTCAAGTCGCTTCGCCCCGCCCGCCCGCCGCTTATTGGAATTGCTAAGCGGCCTGGCCTTTGGCACTCAAGAGCGCGGATATGCGAAGCAAACTGATTGGGTTGCTGGCGTTGAGTCTGGCCGTCGGCGCGGGCTGTGAGGAACAGGACCGCGCGGCCCAACCGCCGTCCGCGCCACCGTCCGCCGAGTCGCTGGTCCGGTTTCACTTTCTCGGGACGCGCCAGTTGGCGAAGGATCCCGACGCCGCTCCGTGGATGAAGATGGGGACGCTGCCGGCCACGCAGACGCTCAAGCAGCAGACGCTCCGCAAGCTCGCCCAGGCCCCCTTCCAGTTGCTCCAGCACCGCCTCGCCGGCACGACGAACGATTACGCGCCCGTCTTCCAGGAACTGTTCGGCGACCTGCTGCCGGCCGAGTCCGTGGTGGAAATCACCGGTGACACCAACCGCTTCGCGGAATGGGAACTGGCCGTGCGGCTGCCCGAGGCGCGCGCCGCTTTTTGGAAGACGAACCTCCAGGCGGTGGTGGAGGCCTGGACCGGGCACCGGGCCGAGCCGCTGCACACAGCGGAAGGCGACGGCTGGGAGTTGAAGACCGGCCCGACGCCCGGCGTCGTCCGCTGGATGCGCTGGGGCGCGTGGACGGTCGTCGGTTGCGGCCCGGAGCGGCTTCCCCTGCAGGCGGAATGGCTTCAGCGGATCATGCAGCACGGCCATCCGGCCCTGGAGCATGGCAGTCCGATCCGCGCAGCGGATCCCTGGTTGGACGCGTGGGTGGACGCGCCCCGCTTGCCCGCGATTCCGGGCTGTCCCCTGCCGGCGGAACTGCCCGCCCTGCACTTGACGCTCACGGGCCGCGCGGAGAACTTGCGGACGAAGATTGATTTCCTCTGCCACGAGGCGATCCGCTGGACCGCGCAGCCCTGGCAGGTGCCCACCAACCTGGTCCGGGAGCCGCTCATCAGCTTCACCGCGCTGCAGGGCTTCGGTCCGGAACTGCAGAAGCATCCGGCGGCGTTCGGCGTGCCGCTGGATCCGGCGCCGGACCAGTTGTTCCTCTGGGCGTGCGCGAACAACCCGTACCAGAGCTTCGCGGCCGTGCCGGTCGTGGACGCCACCAATCAGGCGCGCGCCCTCGGGGAGCGATGGCTGGCGCGGTTCAGCCCGGTCCTCCAGCGGCAAAGCGCGGGAACGCTGCGAATGGAGACCAACGCCGGCGCGCTTTTTTGGCAGAGCGCGCCGTTCGTGGCGCCCACCCTCCAGCCAGTGCGCGATGCCGGCGCCGCGTTCCTCTTCGGCAGCCTGTTTGCCAACACTCCGGCGACCAACCCGCCGCCGCGCGAATTGCTCGGGCAGATCCTCGGCCGCACCAACCTGGTTTATTACGACTGGGAAATCACCCAGGAGCGGCTGCGGGATTGGCGCAACCTTGCCGACCTGTACCAACTGGTGTTTGAGAAACGGCGGCTGTCTCCCAAGAGCGCCAGCGCCCTCTGGCTCAACGCCGTCTCGGCCAGCCTCGGCAACACGATCACCGAGGTGACGGTGGCGGACGCGCACCGCCTGACGCTCGTCCGCAAATCGCCGGTGGGTCTGACGGGCTTTGAGCTACTCTGCCTGGCAAACTGGCTTGAATCGCCGGGCTTCCCGCTCAACGGTTACTCGCTGCCGCCGACCGGGACCGGCGGAAAGACATCCACCTCCGCTCGGAAACCGTGAGCCCGAGCACGCCGCGGACGGCGGACGGCGCGCGAACAAACGCCCCAGGCCAGCGACTCCATGCCTGACCCGATTCCCAAGACGATGCGCGCGGTGGTCTATCGCGGCATCAACGACCTGCGCCTCGAAACCGTGCCCGTCCCGCGCGTCGGCTCCGGAGAGTTGCTGGTGAAAGTGGCCGTCTGCGGGGTGTGCCCCACGGACATCAAAAAAATCCAGTACGGCACCGTGCCGCCGCCGCGCATTTTCGGGCACGAAACCGCCGGCACCGTCGTCCGGCTCGGCGCGCGGGTGCGCGGCTTCCGCCTCGGAGACCGGGTGGCGTTGCACCATCACGTGCCGTGTCAGCAATGCCATTTCTGCCGCCACCGCGCGTTCGCGCAATGCCCGCAATACAAGCGCACCGGCATCACCGCCGGCTTCGAGCCCGCCGGCGGCGGCTATGCGGAATATGTCCGCGTGATGGCTTTCGTCCTGCCGGGCGTCGTCCGCATTCCAGCGGGCAACTCGTTCGAGGAAGGGGCGCTGCTCGAGCCGGTCAACACCATCCTCAAGGCCGTCAACCGGCTGGCGCTCGTGCGCGGAGACACGGTGTGGGTGGCGGGGCAGGGACCGGTCGGCCTGCTGTTCACGCGCCTGCTCGCCCAGCGTGGCGCCCGCGTGCTGGCCAGTGATCTGCTGCCGCCGCGCCTCCGGCTGGCCCGCCAATTCGGCGCGCGGTGGGCCGTGGACGCCAACCGCTCAGACTTCGCGGACGCAGTCCAGCGGCTGACCACGGGGCGGGGTCTGGACGCCGCGGTGATCGCGGTGCCCTCGGACGCAGTCGTGCGCGAGGCGCAGGCGCTGGTCCGCGGCGCCGGCCAGATCCTCCTCTTCGCCCACACGCGCCGCGGCGCACCGACTGCGGTGGACCTGGCCGGCGTCTGCGTGGATGAGAAGGACCTTCTGGGCAGCTACTCGGCCGACTTCACCCTCCAGCAGGAAGTGGCGCGGCGGGTCTTCTCGCGCCGGCTGGACGTGCGACCGCTGATCACCGACCGCTTCCCGCTGGAGCAGACCCCGGCCGCGGTGGAACTGGCGGCGCATCCCGCGCCCGGCTCGCTCAAGGTCCTCGTGACGCAAGTGCCCGCCGGCTGACGCGCGCCGCCAGGAGTCGCGATTCAATGGGTCAACCGTGAGATCATCGCGTAGGCGATCAGGAGCAGGAGGATGACGCCGACGCCGAAGAACAGGTAGCCAAACGAGCGGGCGATGCCTTTCCAGCGCTCCCATTCGTCGCGCACGCGGAACTGATCGAGTTGGCCGGCGGCGGCAACACGATCGTACCAGCGGCGGCGTTCGTGGAGCAGTTCGGACTTCGAGACCCGGCCGGAAAAAATCACGGTGTCCATCGGGAATTTCTCGAGCCGGAAGTGGGTGTTGAAGAAATGCACGGTGAAGATAAAGCCGGCGGCCAGCAGCGCCTCGTCCGAATGCACGATCAGGGCGATGTTGATGATCCAGCCCGGCAGGAAGCGGGTGAAGAACTGCGGGAACCACATGATCAGCCCGGACAGGCCAATGATGAAGACCCCCCAGAACACGGCGAAGTAGTCGAATTTTTCCCAGTAGGTCCAGCGGTCGAACTGCGGCTTCGGCCCCTTGCCAAAGAACCATTTCTGGTGGGCCACGAAGTCCTTCCAGTCCTGCACGGTGGGAATCATCGAGTCCGGTCCGAAGAGCACGTCCCGGATCCGCCTAACACTGAGCCGGCCGGAGGCGGGGTCGCGGAGCTGGTGGCGCCGCTGCCAGGTCAGGACGCCGACGGAGCCCAGGTGCAAGGCGAAGTAGAGCAAGGTCACGACGGCCCCGAAGTGGTGGAGCGTACGCGCGACCTGGGTGCCGCCCAGCAGGCCGAACAGAAACTTCGCCCAGTCGGTATAATAGAACTTGAGCGGCATGCCGGTGATGACCAGCAGCAGGAAACTGGTGACCACCAGGATGTGGAGGAACCGCTCGTAAGGGCTGAACCGCGTGAACCACTCGTCGCCCCGTTGCGTGCCGATCTTGGCCTCGCGGAATTTCCGGGAGTCGTGCAGGTAGAGGTACCCGGAGCGGAACAGCCAGAAAAAGGTGTGTCCGCCGAAGAAGGTGAAGACGCCCACCAGCAACGCGGTCATGCCCACAAACGTCCAGTAGAAGGCCGGGGAGTGCTCGCGATCCAGCGGGTCGGCGTGGGGATCGTATTCGGTGAAACTGGCGTTGGCGCCCGCATGGCACTTGCGACAGGTTGCCACGATGTTCTGCTTGGATAGGTGGGAACGCGGATCTGAGAGCGGCAGGATGTCGTGATACCCGTGGCAGTCGTAGCAGGCGGCCACCTCCGGGGCCACGTTGGGCTGGCCCAGCTTCATCGCCTTGCCGTGGTAGGTTTCCTCGTAATGCGCCAGGCGATCCCGATGGCACTCGCCGCACCGCTGGTCGCTGATCTCCTTGAAGTGGTTGCCCTCCGGGTTTGCGATCTGGTGGGCGGTGTGGCAATCGGTGCAGACCGGCGCGCGGAGGTCGCCCTTGGCGCTCAACTGGCCGTGAACGCTTTGGTCGTAGGTCTTCTCGACGCCGAGATGGCATTTGCCGCAGGTCTTGGCGACGTTGGCGCGGTTGATCGGCGAACTCGGATAGACGCTGCGCTTGATGTCATGCACGCCGTGGCAGTCGTTGCACGACGGCGCGACGATCAAACCCATCTTCAGCAGTCCGCGGCCATGAATACTGTCCAGATACTGCGCGGCGGCCAGCGGGTACTTGATCTCGTAGGTCTTCGTCAGACCGGGATTGCTGTGGCACTTGGCACACGTCGCCGGGAGATTCAGTTTGAAGACCGGAGACTCCAGGCTCTTCACCGGCACCATGTAGTGGGAGCCGTGGCAGTCACTGCACGCGGCCGCGGCGGACGCGCCCTGCCTCCGACTGAGGCCGTGAACGCTCGTGGCGTACGCCTGGGCGGCCGTCTCGTGGCCGGGCTGGGCCGGGTGACAATTAACGCACCCGACGGGCTTGGCCGGAAGGTTGTCATCCGGATGGCTGGACGTGAGGTCGCTGTGGCAACTGACGCAGGCGTTGGACGCGTGGACGGAAGC
This sequence comes from bacterium, assembly GCA_021780115.1. Taxonomy (GTDB): domain Bacteria; phylum Verrucomicrobiota; class Verrucomicrobiia; order Limisphaerales; family JAJXZI01; genus JAJXZI01. The sequence goes on from JAJXZI010000031.1 coordinate 15,727, forward strand.
CGCGAACCGCTTGGTGTCGAGGAACAGCGGGATCACCTTGCCCTGGGCGTTGGTCTTGGTGAGCGTCTGATCCTCGTGGCAGAGGAGGCAGTCGGAATTTTTGATGTCTTCGGCAAGCAGACCCGCGGCGGCGACCACCAAGCAGAAAACAGAAAGGCCGATCCGCGTCACGCCGCCCGAGACGGAGCACGTCACGGCCGATCGCCGTTGTGGCCGCCGGGATTCAGGGTTGGTCCCGATGGTGATCATTGCTGGTCGGCGCTGTGGCAGTCCGTGCAACTCGGGTCGTAGTCGCCGCCCGGATGTTTGAACTCCTGGCCGCCCGAAGTCAGCTTGAGCAGATCCGCGCCGGCGCCCTGTGCCAGGATGGTGTGGCAGGTGTTGCAGTCACTGGCTTTGATCGAGCGTTTGCTGTCGGCGGCGACGTGCTTGCCGTCGTGGCAGCGGAAACAGCCGGGCCAGTTCTTATGGCCGATGTTGTCGGGATAGACCTTCCAACTCGCCTTCATCTCCGGAAAGAAATTGTCCCGGTAAATGGTCTGCACCGCCGCGATCGCCTGTTTGAGGCGCGGGGTGTCGCGCTCGCTGGGATAGCGATTGGCCAGGGTGGTCGCGATGCCCTCGGTCGCTTCGGTTTCGTTCTGGTACTCGCGCGTCAGCACGTACACCGCGTTCGTCTTGATCCACGGCAGGGTGCGGTCGATTGCATTGAGGCTGATCGCGAGGTTCACCGCGTCACTGGGGGTTTTATACATGTGGGCCGGGCGGTTGTGGCAATCCATGCAGTCCATGCGACGCACCTGGTCGGGGCTGATCTCGTTGGTGAAATTCTTCGTGCGGAACTCGGTGACGACGCCCTGCGGATCCACGATGCGAACCCAGGGAATCTTCTGCCGCGCCTCGTCGGTGGCGAGGTACTCGACCCTGTTCTTGACGTTCATGTGCCAGTGAATGCCACCTTCCGGCCCGTGGGTCGGGTCGGCGCCGCCGACGTTCATCAGCAGGCTCAAGGTGTAGGGCGAATTGGTTGCGTCGCCGAGGAAGTAGTTGAAAGTGCGCTCGAGCTTGCCGACGAACTTCTTCGGCCAGTGGCATTGCTCGCAGGTTTCCTGGGCGGGGCGCAGGTTCTTGATCGGCGTCGGCACTGGACGCGGATACTTGTCGAAGGTGGTCGCGTAGAGCTGGTAGGTGCCGGAAAGCTTGGAACGGACGAACCACGTGGCGCCCTTGCCGATGTGGCATTCGGTGCAGGACACCCGGGCGTGCGGACCGTGCTCATAGGTAACCAGTTCTGGTTTCATGACCGTATGGCAGGTCTGGCCGCAGAATTGGACCGATTCGGAAAAGTGGTAAGTATGGTAACTGCCCATCGCCGTCAGCAGCAGGAACACCAGGCTGCCGGTGATGAAGACACCCATGATGCGCCGGTCGCGCGGCCGGGACAGGTCCACGACCATCAGGGGAATCGCCCCCCGGGCCTGGCCCAGCTTACGGCGCTCGCGCAGCGCGCCGATAAACGTCAACCCCAAGCCGAGGATCAGGAAGCCGGGCGCGACAAGGTAAGTCAGAATGCCGATGTACGGATTGGAGAAGGTCGCCAGCGCATCCAGCAGGAACAGCAGGAAGAACGAGAACAGGCTGCCAATACCAATTACCAACCCGGTCAAGCTGAGCCAGTTGCGCAGCAGCGACGGGCGCGGGGCGGAGGGCATGGACTTTTCTGCGTTCATAGTGGCGCTTCGGTGCAACTTCGGGAAAGACCCGACCTTCGGCAGTCCTCTGACAAGCTCTGGCCGTCAGCGAACCGCAGGCGGAAAGTCCCCCACCGCGAATCCGGCTTCGGCGTCTCCGAAACCGATTCCCGAACCGTGAGGGTCGGAAGGCCAGGAAGCAGGTGGCTGCTTCCCGAACAAGCGGTTACTTCTTGAAGGACCGCATGTACGCCACCAGCGCCTTGATGTCGTCGGCGCTCAGGTCTTCGACGGGCTTCATCAAGGTCTTGCCTTCCTTGTCTTTGAAGCCTTCCTTGACCGCCTTGATCGCGTCGTCGTCCTTCAGGGCGTCCTGAACTTTCGGATCCGTGTAATCCTTGGCCCCGAGGCGTTTGCCCATCGTGGTCTCGCCCTTCCCATTGGCGCAACTCTTTTCGTAGAGCGCTTTGCCATCGGCCGCGTGGGCGGATCCGACCGCAAGCGCGGAAAGCACAACAGTGAGCGTGAGCAGTTTTTTCATATAGGTGCCTGAGTCAGTTTGTCATTGATTGAATCCATGGCCGTCGTTCGTTCAGTCCTCGAACCAGTGCGTTCACGGTTCCTCCATCCCAAAACCCGGCGCCCCAACGGCCCGAGCGTATTCAAATATCTGAATGAACAAACAGCAGCATATTCAACGACTCAAGTTTAAGGCATTGTCCCGTGTCAGCTTTTCCGATCTTGGCAAAGGCGCAACATTTCTTGACGGCATGAGTGAACAGGCCGGAAGCCGCGAGGCGGGGAGGCGATCGCAAAGCCGAAGTGTAACCGATGTGCGCTCACCGCGCCCCTTCCCTTCCGCCCGGCAGGTGGAACGCGCTGCCCTATTCTCCCGCTTCCCCGCGTCGATACGCCTCGGCCAGCAGCGTGACCGGATGCACCACGCGCAAAGGCATGCCGCGCCGCTTCGTGCCGCTGAGGAGTTGTAGCGTGCAACCGGGATTGGCGCTGGCCACCGTCCACGCGCCGGTCGCATGGATATTCTTCAACTTCCGCTCCAGCAGCGCCCCGGCCTTTTCGGACTGGATGAGGTTGTAGATGCCCGCGCTGCCGCAGCACCGTTGCTCCGTCGGCGATGGCGCGCATCAACGCAATCCGTCCGCGCGGACTGTGCCGCTCGATCTGGGTGGCGTCGTGGGTCGGGCAGGTCGGCAGGCACAGGCCGCAGTGCATGCATTGCTGCACGACGGAGTAGTCGAGGTCTTTGAGGTACGAGGCCGTGACGGCGGCGGCATCCGGATCAGGCGTTTCGGCGGGGAGATTTTCTACTGCCGCTTCGCGCCGCCCGCCGCCGGCGTGCGGGGACCGACCGCGAGACTGGGGAGGACGAGGCTCCTGGTCCGCGTGGTGACGGCAAACGGGAAGCCGGCCCCCGTGCCGGCGGCGCCGGAACGCCCGTGTTTGTCGAGCGCCACGAAGTTGATGCTCAGGTCGAAGCCCTTGGGATCCTGGCGCGCGATCCGGCGGATGGTCTCGCGGCAGGCCTCGTCGGGCGGCAGCCCCCGGCGCATGAATTCCACCACAAGAAAGGAGCCACAGTAACGCATGATGTTCTCGCCCAGACCGGTCGCGCCGGCGGCACCCACGTCGTTATCGACATACAGACCGCTGCCGATGATGGGCGAATCGCCGACGCGTCCGGGCAATTTCCCGCTCAAGCCGCTGGTCGAGCAACCGCCCGCGAGGTTGCCGTCCGCGGCGAGCACCAGCAGGGCGATCGTGTCGTGATTCTTCCGGTTCGCGGCGGGCAACGGGGCCGGCCGTTTCGTAGCCGCGCGTTTCTGCCGCCAGGCCTCGTAACGCTCTTCGGAGTGGGGATCGACGGATTCCAGCCCCTCTTCCAAGGCGAACATTCGCGCGCCTTCGCCCACAAGCATGACGTGCGGCGTTTTCTCCATGACGCGCCGGGCCGCGGAGATCGGATGCCGGATGCCTTCCAGCGCCGCCACGCTGCCGGCGCGGTGGCCCGGACCGGACATGATGCAGGCATCCAGTTGCACCACCCCGGCCGCGTTCGGCCCTCCGCTCAGCCCGACGGACGGATTCCCAGCCGATTCCGTGACCCAGATGCCCTGTTCGACCGCGTCCAGGATGGTACCGCCAGCCAGGAGCACTTGGAGCGCGGCGTCATTGGCGGCCCGGCCGAAATCCCAGGTGGAAACGATGAGTGGCCGTTCGCCCGCCTTGGTTCGCGGGGCGCGTTCCGCGCCGCGGCCGGCGGGCAGCGCAGTGGCGCCAGCAACCGCCAGGGCGGTACTGGCCACGAATCGGCGTCGTGAGAGTTTCATGGCTTTGGACGCAATCAGCTTAAACTCAAACTCCTTCCCCGCCAAATCTTCCCAGCGCGACCACGGCCGCAGACAAGTATTTCCTGCTTCGCCGGATGGACCCGCCGCCCCGGCATCCGAAGCACCCACGCCAGCAGCCAGCCTCAGCCGCGCGGGCCTGCTGAAGTGTTGTCCGGCCCCGTACTCCAGGCCTCGCGCAAAAAGCGAAGGAAGTTGCCATGCATGATTTGCCGGATGTCGGCGTCGCGGTAGCCGCGTGCCCGGAACAAATCGGGCAGGCGGGCCAGGTCGGCAATCGTGTCGAGATCGGCCGGGGATTGCTCGCGCCCGAACCCGCCGTCCAGGTCCGAACCCACGCCGGAGTGGCGCGCGTTGCCGGCGATCTGACAGACGTGGTCGATGTGGTCCACCAGGCGTTCCAGGTTCACGCCGGCGGACTCCGGCGTCGTCTTTCCCCGCTCCCAGCCGGGCGCCAGCATCCAGGCGTCCAGCGCCCCGCCGATGACCGCGCCCCGGGCGATGAGGTGCCGGATTTGCTCATCGGTGAACTGGCGATGGTGCGGGACCAGCGCGCGGCAGTTGGCGTGGCTCGCCCACAGGCGCCCCTGAAAAACCTCGACCGCCTCCCAGAAACTTTCATCGCAGAGGTGAGTCACATCGAGAATCAGCCCGAGCCGGTCCATCTCCTGGAGCAACTCCCGGCCGCGCGCGCCCAGGCCGCCGGTCGCCTCGGTGCCCGGCGCGTAGGTGCCGGGGCCGTAATGCGCGGGGCCCACCGCGCGCAAGCCTTGGGCGTAAGCGCGCTCCAGATGGCCCAGGGTCACGAGCGAGTCGGCGCCTTCGAGGCTCAGAAGGTACCCGAGCGGCGGCGCGGGACGCGCGCGGCCGGCCGACTTCGCCGCGTCGGTTGGGCCGCTCGGTTCGTCCGCCGCCAACCATTGCTGCCAAAGGCGCGTGTGCCGCTCCAGGCCGGCGGCATCGGTGATAGCCACCATTTCACCGGCTTCCTCCATCGCGCGATACCAGGCCAGTTGCCCTTGCGTGTGGGCCCAGGCCTGGGCGGGGGAATGCCAGCCGGGCAACGGGTTGGCCGGCTTGACAAACCGGGCGATTTGCGTCGCCACGCAAAGGCCGACGCCGCCGCGCCGCATCTCCGGCAGGCAGACGGTCCCGCGGCCACGATCCGGTTTGTCGGTGAGGGCGAGTTCCCGCCGGCGGATTTCGTTGATGGGCCGTGTCAGGTCGCGATTCCATTCCAGCGCGTTCATCGCCAGGTCGAGATGGGCGTCGAAGACGAGCATGGCAGGTTTGGTTGTTCACGCCGGCGCGGTAGGCCGTGCTCAGAGACTGGCCGGCCTTGGCGAGGCACGCAAGCTCACACCACCAGGCTGAGCGCCAGCACCAGCGCGAGCGCCGTCACCGAAATGGCCGTCTCGATCACGCTCCAGGTGCGCAGGGTCTGGGCGACGCTCAGGTTCAAGTATTCCTTCACCAGCCAAAACCCACCGTCGTTGACGTGGGAAAGAATCAGCGAACCGGCCCCGAGTGCGACCACCAGCAGCTCGCGGTTCAAGCCGGGCGTGGCGGCCGCGATCGGCGCCAGCAGTCCGGATGCGGTCGTGATGGCGACCGTGGCCGAGCCGGTGGCCACCCGGATCAGGGCGGCGGCGAGCCAGCCCAGCAACAGCGGCGAGAGGCCGAAATTTCTCGCCAACTGCGCCACGGCATCGCCCACCCCGCTGGCGATCAAGACGTGGCTGAACCCGCCTCCGGCGCCGACCACCAGGAGGATCGCCGCCACGGGCGCCAGGCATTCTTCCGAAAACCGGCCGAGTTGGCGCCGGTCGAAGCCGCGCGCCCGGCCGCACGACCAAAAGGAAAACAAGACGGCGACCAGCATCGCCATGATGGGATCGCCCAGCCAGTCCGCCCAGCGGCGCAGCGTGTGGCCGGGGGCGAGCGCCACGTCCGCGACGGTCGCCAGGAGCATCAGCAGCACCGGCAATAAGACGGTGAGCAGCGCCAACCCGAAGCTTGGCGCGTTATGGCGTGCCGGAGCCTGGGAGAGTTGCTCCGCGAGGCCGCCGGGTTCGACGGTTTCGCGTCGCGCCAAGAGCGCGCCCAGCAGTGGTCCGCAAACCAGCACGGTGGGCACGCCGACCAAGAGCGCGTAGAAGATGGTTTTGCCCATGTCGGCTTGCAGAATCCCCACCGCCGCGATCGGTCCCGGATGCGGTGGCACCAGGCCGTGGGCGACCGACAGCCCCGCCACGAGCGGCAGCCCGAAGCGCAGCAGGGGCGCGCGGGTTTGCCGGGCGACCGTGAGGACGAGCGGAAGAAGCAGCACCAGTCCAACGCCGAAGAAAACCGGAAGCCCGACCACAAAGGCGACCAGCGCCATCGTCCACGGGAGCCACCGTTCGCCAAAGGCGGAGAGCAGCGTCGTGGCGATCCGTTCCGCGCCGCCGGAAACGGCCAGCATTTTTCCCAGGACGGCGCCGAGCGCGATGACCAGGGCAATCCCGCCGAGCACCGCGCCAACGCCGTCGGCAAAACTCCGGGTGATCGCCAGCGCATCCTGGCCGGAGCACAGCCCGACGAACAGCGAGGCGACCGTCAGCGCGATGAAGGAGGGCAGCCGGCACCGGGCGATGAGCACGACGAGACCGGCGATCGCCAGGGTCGCGATCAACAGCAGGCGGGCATCATGCGTCATCGCCAGCATGGGTTCCGCCAAGTTAGACCGTCAGCCGCCGCGCGCGGGCGGTCACCGGCCACCGGGCGGCAACGCGGCGGTTTTCGATCACAACCGCCTCGGCATGGAGGGCAACGGTCGGACAGATGTGCCAGGGAAGTCCGTAGAGACAGTCCCCGATCCTGAATTCCGCGGCCCGGGACGTCTGCACCACCAGATGCTCTTCGTTGTGCATGACGGCTTCGGCGTCATCCAGATTCAGGAACCGGACGCGCGGATGGGGCATTTCCGAGGCAACGGCCTTGTGGCCCAGGTCCAGACACAGCCGGCGCGCGCCGGGCTTGCTGACGACGCGCGTCAAGACCAGCGCGGCGGGCCGAAAGGGCAGGTCCGGCAGCGTCGTCGCGTAGCCGGCATCCCAGAAGACACACGTGCCGGGACTGCATTCCACGTCGGCGCGCCGGGCATGAAAGGGAAAAGTCGGCGTTCCGCCGGCCACGACGCGCGGGACCGGCAGTCCGGCGGCCGTCAACTCGCGCCGCAAAGCGGCCACCGGGGCAAAGGCGGCCTCACACCGGGTCGCTCGGACCTCGGGTTCCACGTCGTGGATGTGGCCGTCGTAAGCGTGCAGGCCGCCCGGTCGCAGCCCGGGCGAAGCGGCGATCAAGCGATAGAGTTCCACGGCACCGGCATCCGCCGGAACGCCCGTGCGATGCTGGCCGACGTCGAGGTCCAGGAGGACTTCGAGACCGGTTCCTGCCAGCGCGTCGCCTCCGGCGTCCCGGCGCCGGCGGGAAGCGGCTTCCGACAACTCCCGGATCACCACGGCGTCATCGCCGATCACGGAGAACTGCGTGCGAGGGAACCGCCGTGTCAGCTCGATCAACCGCGCGACGTTCGGCCCGACCGGTTGGCCGGCCAGGAGCAGATCCGGGACGCCCGCGTCCGCCGCCATCTCGGCCTCGGCGATGGTCGCGCATTTGAACTTGCTGACGCCCAGGGCGCGTTGGAGCGCGGTCATTTCCCGCATCTTGTGCGTCTTGAGGTGCGGGCGCAGTCGGCCGGCGCCACCCGCCAGGGCGAGCATCCGCCGGAGATTCTCCGCAACGCGATCCCGGTAAACGAGGAGACACGGCGAAGGAATAGCCGCCACGTCCGCCACGTCGAACCAGCGGGGAGGCGTCGCCGCGGAGGTCACGGCGGCGCTCCTCGTCCGGCCCGATTGGGAGGCCTGGGGATGCCGGCCATTGAGGGAGAAACGGAAGACACGGCGCTATCGCTTCAGCGCGAAGACGGCCTCGATCTCCACGGCGATGTTGCCGGGCAGTGAACCCATGCCGACCGCGCTGCGGGCGCCGACGCCGTTCTCGGTGCCCCAGACTTCCGCGAACAGTTCGCTGCAGCCGTTGATGACTTTCGGATGTTCGGTGAAGTCCGGCGGGCAATTGACCATGCCCAGGACTTTGATGACGCGCTCGACCCGATCGAGACTGCCCAGCGCCGCGCGGAGTGTTGCCAGAATGGCCAGTCCCGTCTGGCGTGCGGCGGCGTGACCCGCCGTCAGATCAAGATCCCGGCCGACCCGGCCGACAATCAACGAGCCGTCCGGCTTGAGCGGACCGTGGCCCGAGGCGAAGGCCAGCCCGCCCACGACCACCAACGGGCGATACACGCCGACCGGCTTGGGCGCCGGCGGCAGTTCGAGGTTCAATTCCCGCACGCGGGTTTCTGCGCTCATAGACAGGTTGCGGTCTGGTTGCCGGGCCAATTGCGAACGCCGCAGGATTTCTTGCCGGCTTCAGTTGACGCAAGCCTTTTCGCCAGACGCGGACGGGGCCGACCAACCCAACGCACCAGCCCGCCAATGAGGATTCCACCCCGGCCAAAGTCCGGCCGCCTCTGACGGGGTGGAGTCGGCCGAGGAAACCGAGAGCCGGAAGTTCGCGGAAACGGCCAGGGCGCGCTGACTCCCACCGGCGGCCGGCCCTCCGCCGATCGCGGGCGTCAGTTGTGAAAGACGCGCGGCGGCTGGGTGTCCGCGGCGAAGCGGAACGGGTGTCCGCCAATGATCTGGTCGCTCGTGATCGTCGGGCACCAGTATTTCTCGATGTGCCAGCAGACGAGATCGGTGCCGGTGAAGTGATCCACGAACGGCCGGCGGCGCGAGTTGTACATCGTGTCGGTCAGGTCGCGCAGCAATACGACGTTCTGGCCGAGCTGGACCATCTGTCGGATGGCGAAGGGCCGGCCCAGCACACACATGTTCTCGTGGACGCCCATGACGATCACGTTGGTGATACCGCGCAGCCGCATCAGATAGTAAGCCTCGGCGCTGTCGGTGACGGCGTCGCCGTCCTTAATTTCGAGCGTGGCGATCTCGCGCGACCAAGGGAACGGCGGCCAATGGCCTTCCTGACAGCGTGGCAGGTCGTTGCAGCCGCCGTCAGAATCGTCAATCGGCAAGGGCGGTTCCGTCTGCGGCGAGCGCGGCAGGCAGCGCAACATGATGGCTTGGAGATCCACCTTGGGCGCGCTCTGGGCGAGTTTCCGCTGGGGAGTGTCCTTGTAGAACGGCATCGTCTCGCTGGGGCAGTGGATGATCAGCACGCCGCGCCGCCGCAGTTCGCCGATCACCCGGTTCATGCGCGGGGCCATCTCGGCGACGCGCGCCGTCGCGCCTTTGCACCAGTGCTGGTCCCACATGTCGCAGATCACGACGGCGGTGCCCTGCGGATCCCACCGGACAACGGACTCGGTCTGCTTCCACTGACCGGTGCCTGGCGCGGTTTCCACCAACCGGCGGAGGTGGAGCGTCAAGGCTGAGGGTGCTTGGGCGCCAGCGGCGACGCCGGCCCAGGTTGCGGCGCCCACCAACAGCCCTGCCGCGGTCTGCAGCACCGTGGGCGCAAACCAGCGGCCCCTGCGCACATCCAGCGCGGCCGTTCGCCACGCGCGGCACTGCGCCTGGTTCCAGACCGGCTGCCTGTCTGGCGAGGCCTCGGCGCCGGCCGGCAGCGCCGCGTCGTCTTGAATTCTCAGCCTTTTCATCTCGGTCGCTCCTTTCCGGTCGTTCCCGGCGTTACGTTCGAGTTCCCCTTCGGCAACGCGCGGGTCGCGCCGGTGGAAATCCCGCCGTCCACCAGCAGCGTCTGGCCGGTCACGTATTCGCTGGCATCCGACGCCAGAAACACGACCGCACCTTCCAAGTCGCCCGGCCGCCCGGGGCGTTTGAGGGGGATGCGGTCGCAAAGGTACTCGACCCACTCGCGGTCCTCGTAGAGCGCCGCGCTCTGCGCCGTTTTGAACCACCCGGGCGCCAGGCAGTTCACCGTGATGCCGTGGACGCCCCAATCGTCGGCGAGGCTCATGGTGAGCTGCTTCACGCCGCCGCGGCTCGCGCCATACGGCCCCAGCCCCGCGTAGCCGGCGACGCACGTCACGGAGCCGACGTTGATGATGCGTCCGTATTTCCTCGGGATCATGTGCCGGGCCACGGCCTGCGCCACAAAGAAGGCGCCGCGCAGATTCGTGTCGAGGATCAGGTTCCAGTCGTTCCACGTCACCTCGAGCGCCGGTTTGCGGACGTTGCAGCCGGCGTTGTTTACGAGGATGTCCACCCGGCCGTAACGCGCCACGGCGCCGGCGACCATTCGCTGGATGCTGTCATAATCCCGCACGTCCAACTCCAGCGGCAGCGCCTGGCGTCCCAGCGCGGCGATCTCGCGCTGGAAGGGACCGAGCGTGTCCGGCGCGCGGCTGGTGATGACCAAGTCCGCGCCCGCCTGCGCCAGCGCCCGTCCGAAATACTGGCCCAAGCCGCGGCTGGCACCGGTGACGAGGGCGACTTTGCCGGTGAGGTCGAAAGGATTTTTATTCATGGCGAATCGAGAGTTGCTGGCAGCGAAGGAAGTCGGAAATCCGAAATCGAGTCAGCTCAGGGCGTGAGGACGACCTTGAGCAGGCCGGCCTCCTTGCGGTAGAGCCGGTCAAACCACGCCGCGCCCTCCGCGAGCGGCGCGACGGCGCTGATGAGCGGCGCCACCTGGATCGCCCCACGCGCCAGCAAGTCCAGGCAGGCCGGGTATTCGCCCTGGGACGCGCACGAGCCGGAGAGCGTCAACTCGCGCGTCACCACGGCTTGCAGCGGCAAGTCCACCTTCGGGGCGACGTTGCCCACGAGCGTCACCGCGCCGCCTTTGCGCACGCAGCGCACCGCGAGATCGACGGTGGCGTTGACGCCGACGGCTTCAAAGGCCAGGTCCGCGCCGCGGCCGGCCGTGAGGTGGAGAATCTCTTTCGCCGCATCGGTGGCGGACGGATTCACCGCCGCCGTCGCGCCCAGCTTCGTGGCGAGGGCCAGCTTGTCGGGCGCGACATCGACGGCGATGATCTGACCGCCCCCCGCCACGCGCAACGCCTGGATGAGGAGTTGGCCGATCATGCCGGCGCCGACGACCACCGCCGTGTCGTTCAACGCCACCGGCGTCCGCCGCACCGCATGCACGGCAATGGACACCGGCTCGACCAGCGCCGCGTGCGCGAACGGCAGCGCGTCCGGCAGGCGATAGAGCACGCGCGGCGGGACGACCACGAATTGCGCGAACGTGCCGTGCTGCCGGTAGTCCTCGCAGGACACGCCCAGCACGCGGCGGTGATCGCACAGATTGATCCGGCCCGCGCGGCAGAAGTCGCACCGGCCGCAGTAGATCGTGGAGTCGAACGTCACGCGCTCGCCCGGCTTCCAATCGGCCACCCCGCTACCGACCTGGGCGATGACGCCCGCCGCTTCGTGGCCCATGATGAGCGGCGGACGCCGCCGGCCAGTGCTGCCGTCCAAGCCATGCACGTCGCTGCCGCAAATGCCGCACGCCTTGACCGCCACGAGCACGTCTTCGGAAGAGATTTCCGGCGTCGGCATCTCGTCATACGAGAGCTTGCCGTATTCGATGAGAACCAGCGCCTTCATCTCTGGCTGTTCAGTGGCCAAGCAAGTGACGCGGCCAGTGTAACGCGCCTGCTGCCGACCTCCACCGAAAAACCGTCCTCCGCTGGGTCATGAAGCAGCGGCGTTTTTCTCTGGCCTCGCGGGCCGCGATCGGGCTATTACCTCCCCGGTTGGTTGACCGCCACCTCCACCGCTCCAATCCATGAAACAAACCGTGAAAGCAACCAGAGCCTGTCCCGGGGCGAGAACCTTGGCACTCACCGGCTTGCTGTGCGCACAAAGCCTCACCGTATTCTCCGCCGGCTTCGATGACCTCGCCCGCCTCCCGCCCGGCCGCACGAAGGCCGAAAACGCGCTCTGGATCGAAAATCCGCTCACCGCGCGCTTCAACTCCACCAACCGCGTCGTCGTCGCCGACCTCCAAGGTCCGGCGATGATCACGATGCTCCACTTCGCGCTGCCGAACAGCCAGTTCGGCCAGCCGGTCAAGCCGCTCAGCCGCGACCTGCTCCTGCGCATGTTCTGGGACGGCGAAGCCACGCCCAGCGTCGAAGTGCCGCTGGTGGATTTTTTCTGCGACGCCGCCGGCACGCGCGAGGAGGTCAACACCGCGCTGGTCAACAAGCGCCGCGGCTGGAACGCCTATTTCCCGATGCCGTTCCGCAAGTCGGGCCGCGTCGAGCTGGTTTATGACGGGCCGGTCAAGCCGGGCGAGGAGTTGTGGCGGCTGATGCCGTGCTATTCCTACGTCATGCATCGCACGCTCGACTCCGTGCCGGCTGATGCCGGTTACTTTCACGCGAGCTGGCGGCAGGAGGCGCTGCTGCTCGGCAAGCAGGACGACTTGGCACTCAACGCCACGGGGCGCGGCAAATTCGTCGGCTGGAACGTGACCGTGCGCCTGCCGGGCCGCGACGGCTATCCGGTGGACGAAAACGAGAAGTTCTACATCGACGGTGAGACCGCGCCGTCCGTCGAGTTCCAGGGCCTCGAAGATTCCTTCGGTTTCAGTTGGGGTTTCCCGCCCACGGAGAGCCAGTTCCCGTTAACCGGTTTCTACAAGTTTTTCAAAGGCGCGATGGCCTACCGTTTCTTCCTGCAGGACGCGATCAGCTTCGAGAAATCGCTGCGTGTCGCCATCGGTTTCGGCGTGAACGAAGACCCAATGTTCCGGCGCGAATTCTCCAAACCGGGCAACGCGCTTCAATTTTCGAGCACGGTGTATTGGTATCAAACGGAGCCGCACGCGCCGCTGCCGACCATGCCGCCGGCCGCCGACCGCGCACCCGCGCCGGAGGAAGCGTTTTGGCCGGAGAAGGAGAAGCTGCCGTCGGCAGAAGAACTCCGGGCGCGTGGCGTGAAGCTGGAAATGCTCTGCGGCCGGACGAAGGGCGAAGTCATTTTTGCCGAATCGGGTTTCAGCGCCAAAGCGATGAAGGGTTACGCCTGGGAGGGTTGGGGCTTTCCGGTGTATCACTGTCGCGCCGGTGACGACGAAGTGGTGGTCGAGTTGACGGTCCCGAAAGGCGCGCGCGGAACCATCCGCGTTTTCGTCACCGACCCGGACAACTTCGAAGGCGGACGCAAGGAGCGCGTCACCGTCGCCGACGCAGACCTGGGTGTGATCGAGAATTTCCAGCAAGGCCGCTGGCTCGAACGGCGCATCGGCGCAGACAAAACCGCCGATGGCAAAGTGATCCTCCGCGTCAGCAATGCGCGGAAAGGCTCAAATGCGGTGATCTCGATCGTCGAGTGGGTTCCATGACCGCGGCCGTGGCGCGTGTCGCGCTGATCCGCCCAGCGCCGGAGGTCCGCCAAGCCGCTGCTGGTGAAAGGGCTTCGCGCCGGTTGCCCAGATTCAGGACGTGGTAGATCGCGCCGGAAGACTCGACCCTCATCTTGCGCACCCTGCCGGGAGAAGGGCCGCCGCCGCTGGAGTTTCCAATATTAAGAACGGACTCAGATCTCCTTCATTTCTCAAGTTTCCCAAGTCTTTCCCGCGTTGACTTGCGCCAGCGTTCCCATTCTTCGGGAGACATCCCAGGAAACTTGCCCTTGCCTCTCCAATACCGAAGAGCACCTGCGGCCGTCCATTCTCGATAATCAGCTACGTCCGCTTCGCTCATTCCGAGTTCCGGAATTGGCTCTATGAGTTCGGCGTTGACGCCGAAACTGGTCACTGGTGGAAGCAGTCCCGCTGCACCGTTTTCCTGCTTATCCCCTTCAAAGCGTGGCACCGGCGTCGGTGTGTCGCCTGAAGATGAATTGGGCTCCGAGGAACTGATTGGAAAGCTGACAAAAAGGAGACCAAGCAAGCAAACCGTCGCACCGTGTCGTGTAGTTATCAAACCCGGACAAAAAGCGGGGTTGGGAGTTGGCCAACCCTGGCTGCGGGAGCGGCATCCGATCCGCCTGAAGCGGCCCGGTGTGTATTACTGGCTGGGAAAATGGGGCGGGGTCTTGAAAGTGCCGCGCCAGACCCCGTGCAAAAAAGACGCGGCCGCCGCCGAAGCGTTCCAACACACGCTTGGCGCACAGTGGGCGAACTTGAACGCGGCTGGTGGAAGACGGGTGCGCCTGGGGGGGGCCGATGAACACCGTTATGGTTTGATCCCGGTGGTGCGCAAGTGCTGGACGCTGCGGGGCGTGCGGCCGACGGCGCCCTATCGGACCCAATACGCAAGGGGGGCTATCTCCACTCGGCCTTGGCAGTGGACGGGGGAAATGCGGCGGAGTTTTTAGGTCGGCCGGAAGTGAGCCGGGAGAGGAGCGGCTGGTTTCCGAACCATCTTGGCGGCGAGCGACCCGGAGACCGAGCCCAGCGTCATCTGGGATCACGCCGGGTTTCCTCCCCAACCGGAGTGGCCCGCGGTGCCGGCGCGGGGGCATCGGGTGTCCCTGCCCCCCCGGATAGCCCCGCACGCAATCCGACGGAAGCCATCGGCGCCGGGATCAAGGAGCGGGTTGGCAATGGACGATGGAACACGTTGGCGGAGATGGAACAGGCCATTGGCGAAGAACGGCGGCTGTGGTGGGACCATGCCAAAAACGTGCGGAGGCTGGTTGCTCACCCCTGGTTAGTCGAACAAGCCAACGCTACCGCAACTGAGAATGGTGCAATTACATGCTCCAAGTGGTATGATCTGGTTCGCGAGGCCACCGCTGGCATCTTCCAGATACAGCCTACCCCTGACCGCACCGATTTCGGCTTGATGTCGAGTGAGAGTCAGCATGGCATCCGTGGCCACATCTGTTTTGACGGTGAGCGCGAGAACGGATTGCTGGCTTCATTTGGCAAATGATCACGACATTGCCCAACAAAATCCCTGGAGCGCACGCGGGCAGGCCGCGTCAGTAGCCAATGCGGACGCGCCGTAAAAGGTAAAGGGGGCAGTCTTCACTATTGACACACACGCCATTCCTGTCGTTGCGGGTGCTGTTTTCATTCAACTCAAGGACGTGCCCGCCGCCTCCTCAAGATTGCCGGCCGTTACTTCGGCTTAACCGCCGTGAGGTAAGCGATCATGTCGCGATTCATGATTTGTCCCGCCTCCACCACCGGACGCATTTGGGCCTCGAAGTAACGCCGTTCCTCTACGGTGAACCGGCGGGCGAGGATTTCCCGCACCGTGGGAACTTGTGGATGGTGCGCCGTGGCAAGGAACGTGTCCCAAGGCACCGCAACGGCCTTGCGCATGTCGATATGCAGTTCAAGATGCGTCTCCCCGAAGCCCGCGTCTTCAAAAAACGTGATCAGATCGCGCTCGGTAAAATTGGTGAGCGGGCTGGCGCGAATATCCGCCGGCGTTGCGGGAAGTTGCGCTCCTTTCCAGCGGAGAAACAAGCGGGCGTCCAGGGTTGATGGATCCGCGGGACGCCGATCAACGAACTCCGCCAGGCGGGCCAAATTGAGCGATTCGTCGCGGTAGATTGGCTCCGCCAGCGAGATGCGGCCGCCTGGTTTGAGAACGCGCCGAAATTCGCGCGCGGCGGCGGCCTTGTCCTGCACGTAGGCGAGCACGGCCCGGGTCGTCACCACGTCGGCCGAGGCCTCCGGCACTGCCTCAAGGCGTTCGGCCGATCCTTGGAGGAAGACGCAGGAGTCCTGGACTCCGAGTTGCCAGGCGACTGCCTCGGCGCGTTGCAACAGCGCGGCCGAAATGTCAGCGAGGATGACCTTCAGCGAAGGGCCGACGCGAGCGATAGCCCCGAAGGCGATCAGGCCGTCGCCCGCTCCGACATCGAGCAAGGTCATTCCTTCGGCCAGTTGGGCGCCATCGAGGACACGGTTGCGGTAACTCTCGACGGTGCGTCGCACCGATTGTTCGAAGCCGGGGTCGCCTCCGTGGCGTCGGGAAGTCAACCAATCAAACCACGGGTCAGCCGGGGCCGTTGGGCCTTCGGGTCCGTTGCGTCCAGCGTGGTTCATGTGAATTGTCCCGGCAAGTGCCGGTTGGGCGGCAAGGAAAATACATGCCGATCCCAGAACGCGCCACAGTCAACACAGCGGCGCTTCAAGGTCAAGGCCCGCGCCTTGGTCCCGCAACTTTGGCAGCATGACCAATCCCTTGGCCCCGTTTGCGCAACGCGCTGGGCTTAGTTGCCTTTGAGGGACGCCATGTCGATGACGAAGCGGTATTTCACGTCCTGCTTGAGCAGGCGGTCCCAGGCCTCGTTGATCTTCTGGATCGGAATGAGTTCGATGTCGGCGCCAATCCGATGCTTCCCGCAGAAGTCCAGCATCTCCTGGGTTTCGGCGATGCCGCCGATGGCGGATCCGGCGAAGTTGCGGCGCGGCAGGATCAGGTTGAACGCCGCGACGGGCAACGGACGTTCGGGCGCGCCCACCAGCGTGAGCGTGCCATCCAGTTTCACCAGGCCAAGGTAGGTGTTGATGTCGTGCTGGGCCGAAACCGCATCGAGAATGAAATCGAAGCTGGCGGCGTGCTTCTTCATCGCGTCGGCGTCCTTGGAAATCACCACCTCGTGCGCGCCGAGCCGCAAGCCATCGGCGACTTTGCCGGGCGACGTGGTGAACAGGACGACATGGGCGCCGAAGGCACGGGCGAACTTCACGGCCATGTGCCCCAGACCGCCGAGGCCGACGATGCCCACCTTCTGGTTCGGGCCGACTTTCCAATGCCGCAGCGGCGAATAGGTGGTGATGCCGGCGCACAGCAACGGCGCGGTGGCCGCCAGTTCCAGCCCGGCGGGTACCCGCAGCACGAACGCCTCATCCACCACGACGCTTGTGGAGTAGCCGCCGAACGTGTGTCCGCCGAGAAACTTGTCGTTGCCGTTGTAGGTGAAGACGGGGAAGGCGAGGCAGTATTGTTCGAGGCCGGCTTGGCAGTGGGCGCAGGTGCGGCAGGAATCCACCATGCAACCGACGGCGCTCAGGTCGCCCGGCTTGAACTTGGTGACTCGATTGCCGACGCGGGTGACGCGGCCCACGATCTCGTGGCCGGGCACACACGGATACATCGTGCCGGGCCATTCGCTGCGGGCGGTGTGCAGGTCGGAGTGGCAGACCCCGCAGTAAAGGATCTCCATCTCGACGTCCGTGGCGGTGGGTTCGCGGCGGTCAATGGCGAGCGGCGCAAGGGCGGAGGTCGCGCTTTGCGCGGCGTAGGATCGGGCTTTCGTTTTAATCATGGTTTCATTATAGCCACGGCCCGAAATTCGCCAACCTGTTTGCCAGGCGGGCCAAGGTTCTCGCAAAAGAGCCGTGTAATGGACGGTCCTCACTATTGACACACACGACTTTCCTGCCGGTGTGGATGCGGTCTTCATTCGATTCAAGGACGCGCCTCGTCCCAGACGTTCCGGCGGAAAGACTGACCTGGCCGGCAAAGTTGCCGCCGGCAGTGTCGCAGCCGCCCAGGCTGCCGCGGACTGCTCCCTTTCCAACATGACTTTGCTTCGCCACCTTCGTCAAATCTCCAGGTCGCCCGCAATTGCTCGGCCGTCGCCGCGCCCCAAGCGGCACTTGACCCTTTCCCGCACTCGCCCCAGAGTGTGCCCGTGCTCCCGGGTGTGCGCCGGACTCCGTCAACGCAGCGCGGTCAGCCGGGCCGGGACTCGGCCCATTGTTTCCATAGTGAAGACCGCTCCTTGTAATGACCAATCTGAACCAAACCAAAACTGAGTGTGGAAGCCGTGAAAGCTAAAATCTCTTTCGCCGGAAGCACCCTGAATCGCCGGGAATTCATGCGGTCGCTGGGCGTGGCGGGCGGTGGGACTCTGATGGTGCCACTCCTGGGCCGGGCGGAGTCAAGTTCCGGCCTGCCCGGCGAGCAACTGGTACGCTTTCCGGAAAAAACCGACCTCATTCTGCGGACGGATCGCCCGCCGCAGTTGGAGACGCCGCTGCATTATTTTCAGCAGGATTTCACCCCCAACGAGGCGTTTTATGTCCGCTGGCACCTGGAAGGCATTCCCACCACGGTGAACCTGGACACCTTCCGCCTGGAAATCAGCGGCGCGGTCGAGAAACCGTTGTCGCTCTCGCTGGCCGACCTGCGCGGCCGGTTCGAGGCCGTTTCCCTGGTGGCGGTCAACCAATGTTCCGGGAACTCCCGCAGTTTTTTTGCGCCGCGCGTGCCGGGCGGCCAATGGAAAAACGGCGCCCTGGGCAACGCGCGCTGGACCGGGGTGCGTTTGCGCGAACTATTGGACCGGGCCGGGGTAAAGGCGGGCGCGGTGGAGGTCGCCTTCAGCGGGTTGGACCGCGCGGCCATCGCCGCCACGCCGAATTTTGCCAAGGCACTGACCCTGGATCACGCCCGGGAGGGCGAGGTGATGGTGGCCTATGAGATGAACGGGGCGGATTTGCCGATGCTCAACGGGTTCCCGGTGCGGCTCGTGGTTCCCGGATGGTATGCCACCTATTGGGTGAAGGCTTTGAACCAGATCCGCGTGTTGCCGGAGAAATTCCAGGGATTTTGGATGGACAAGGCTTACCGGATTCCGACCGCGCCGGACGGCAACGAGTCCCCGGAACATCCGGCCACGGAAACCACGCCGATCAACCGCCTGAGCCTGCGCTCGTTGTTTGTCCGGCCCGAACCAGGCGAGCAAATCCCCGCCCGCCAGCCGTTTGAAATTCAGGGGTTGGCCTTCGACAGTGGCCGCGGCATCGAGCGCGTGGAGGTTTCGACCCACCACGGCGATGCGTGGCAGGCCGCGCGACTCGATCCGGAGTTGGGCCAATACGCCTGGCGCCGCTGGCGTCTGCGCTGGAATCCGCCCGCCCGGGGAAAGTATCAACTCCAGGTGCGCGCCTTCAATCGGGCCGGGGAACGGCAGACCACCCGCCTGTGGAACCGGGGCGGCTACCTGCGCAACGTGATCGAGCAGACCGAGGTGGAGGTGGTTTGACATGCGGACGCCGATGAAAATTCTTTTCCGCGCCTTCGCGGTTGGAGTCGCCGTTTTCCAGGCCGGGGTTTCCGGGGCCGGTGACACCCCCGCCCCGCTGGCCGGGGCACCGGGGCCCGACGCGGTGCGGTCCATCACTTTGCCACACTTCGAACCCACGCTGGCCGCGGCGCCGGGGCGCGATGAGTTCCTGGCGGTTTGCGTCAGTTGTCATTCGCCGCGCTACGTGACTCTGCAACCGCTCTTTTCGCGGCGCCAGTGGGAGGAGACGGTGGACAAAATGGCCAAGGTCTATGGCGCGCCGATGGGCCAGGAACAGCGACAACCCATCATCGACTACCTGGTCGCCATCCACGGCCCGGATTCCGACAAAGCGGGAGCGGCGGCGGATGAGGATTCGGCGTTCACCGCGCCCGCCGTCCCTCCGGCGCGTCCGGACACGACGCCGTTGTTGAAACCGGCGGTGGAGGCCGCCGCACACCAGGCGGAGGTGAACCACGGCGCCGAATTGTTCCAGCAGGACTGCGCGGCCTGCCACGGAACCGCCGGGCGGGGAGACGGCTGGGTGGGCCGGGTGCTGTTACGCCGGCCGGAAAACCTCGCCGCCATCTGCTTTTCTCCGCGGCTGCTCGGCCAAGCGCTCTGGAACGGGAAACCCGGCACCGCCATGCCGTCGTGGCGCAACCTGTCGCCGGGGGATTTGACCGCGCTGGCCGCCTACGTGCAAACGTTGCACCCGCCCGACACCGCCGCGCCGGCCTCTTCCGAAGCCGTCCAGCGCGGAAACCTGTTGTTCCAGCAAAATTGCGTTCCCTGTCACGGCGTCTTGGCCGACGGAAAAGGAGTTTCCGCCGCCAGCCTGATGCCCCCGCCGGCCAACTTCAGATGGAAACAGCCGGACTTCGATTACATCCTGCAAATTCTGCGCGACGGCATTTCGGGCACGGGCATGCCGTCCTGGAAGAGCCAGCTTTCCGAAGCCGACCGCCGGGCGCTGGCGGGCTTTGTCCGCTCGCGCTTCGAAACCGCCGGCGCGCCCTGAAGCCCGCGTCCGCGGATCCCGCCCGCCGGGCGCGGCGGCGGTTGGGTAGATAAAAATTTTGTCATGCGCCAGGAGGCCGGATGTTTAGGCGTTGGTGGTCCAATACTGCTGGAACGGTGGCCCCAACGGACGCCGGACCAACAATGAACCTAACCATCAACGAACAAATACCATGAAACGAAACCTCCTGACAGTATTGGCCACCCTCCTCATCAGCACGGCAGCCGGCTCGCTGACCGCCCTGGCCCAGGGGCCCCGCAGTGGGGGGACGACGCCGATTGATGCGGACGCCACGGCGGCGCTGCTCACCGCTCTGGCCGGTCCCGACGGCGAGTACGCCGCCCACGCCGAATACACCGCCATCCTGGCGAAGTTCGGCGCTACCGTGCAGCCCTTCGCCAACATCTTGCTGGCGGAGAAGCAGCACATCGCCGCGCTGCAACAGCAGTGTGTCAAGTTCGGCGTGCCCGTGCCCCCCGACCCTTACTTCGGGAAGGTCACCGCGCCCGCCACGCTGCTCGAAGCGGCGCAGGCAGGCGTCTTCGCCGAAACGCTAAACGTGGCCATGTATGGCACGCTCCTGACGAAGGTGCAAAAGTACCCCAGCCTGGCGCAGGTGTTCGCCAACCTGCGGGCCGCGTCATTGAACAACCACCTGCCGGCCTTCGAGGCGGCCGTCGCCCGCCTGGAAGCGGCGGCCCTCACCACCAGTCCCGCCAGCACGGGCGTTGCGCCCGCCGCCGGCGGCGCGCCGGACCGGATCCGGCAGCAGTTGCGGGACGGCAGTTGCCGCACTTCCTGACGTCGGTCCATGCCGGCTGGTTTGCGATGGCGCCCGAGCGCCGAACCGCGGTGTGAAAGCGCCATCGCCAGACCCAGCCCGCTCTCAACCCAAACGCACGTGCTTCCCAACGCTATGAAAACCAGGCTCCCGCTTCTCCTGGTGCTGACCCTGGGCCTCAGCCGCTTGGCGTGGCCGGAGGCCGATCAAAAGGGTGCGGAGAAACTGCTGCGCCAGCCCTCCGCTGCCAGGCTGACCGCGGCCCAAGCACTCACCGAGGCCCTGGCTGGACCGGATGGCGAGTATGCCGCCCGCGCCGAGTACGCCGCCATCATCCAGCAATTCGGGGATGTCCAGCCGTTTGCCACGATCGTCCAGGCCGAGCAGCGGCACATTGAGTCGCTGAAACGCCACTTCGAAATGCGCGGTCTGGCGGTGCCGGCGGATGATTACTTGGGCAAGGTCGCGCCGCCGGCGTCCCTGGCGGAAGCCGCTGCCGCCGGCGTGAAGGCGGAAGAACGCAACGTGGCGATGTACGAGCGCTTGCTGGCCGCCACGCGAGACCAGCGCGACCTGCAAAATGTCTTCACGCTTCTGCAATGGACCTCGCGCGAGCAACATCTGCCAGCGTTCAAGGCCGCCGTGGAGAATCGCGGCCGGCTGGCCGGCGGGCCACTTCCCTGGGCCGGCTGCCAGCGGGGTGGCGGCAAAGCCGGCGGTGGCTGCGGCGGTTGCGGTCTGGGCTGGGGTCCTCCAGCGGCTGACAGGGCCCCGCCCGGTCCCGGCCGCTGGCATCGCTGGGGCCACCGCGGTGCGGGCACCGGCAACTGACCTGCGTTCGCTGTGGCGCCGGGACGCGCCCCGCCCGGTCGGGTCGTTCAACATTGTCTTTCTTCTCACGGCCCGCCGGGCTACACGAACGACGGCCCCGGCCCGCCGATCTTGAGCGGGCCGCCGGGTCCGAGCAGCGTGAAAGTCCTCGTCATCGAAGATGAAAAGAAGATCGCTTCCCTGATTCGCAAGGGACTGGAGGCGCAAGGCTTCGTCGTGGACGTGTGCGGCCACGGCGACGACGGCTACACGCTGGCCACGACGCGGCCCTACGACGCGGCGGTGCTCGACATCATGCTGCCGGGGCGCGACGGCCTGAGCATTCTCCGCAACCTGCGGAGCCGGAAGATTCCGCTGCCGGTCGTCCTGCTGACGGCCCGCAGCGAACTCAACGAGCGCCTCGAAGGGTTGAACCTCGGCGCGGATGACTACCTCACCAAGCCGTTCTTCATCGAAGAATTGATCGCCCGCCTCCACGCCGTGACGCGCCGCGCCTCGGGCGTGGGCCAGAGCATCCTGACGGTGGCCGACCTCACGCTGAATCTGCTGACCCGCGAGGTGAAACGCGGTGAGGCCGTCATCGAGTTGACGCCGCGCGAATTCGCCCTGCTGGAGCATCTGATGCGCTCGCCGGGCCGGGTGCTGACGCGCGTCCAGATTTGCGAGCAGGTGTGGAGCTACGACTTTGATCCGGGCACCAACCTCGTCGAGGTGTACATCCAGCGCCTCCGGAAGAAGGTGGACGCCGACGCGCCGGTGAAATTGATCGAAACCATCCGCGGCGTGGGCTACCGCATCAAGCCGCCGGCATGAAATCCCTGTCCTTCCGTCTAAAAATCGCCTCGCTGTCGGCGCTGATTTCCGGCGTGGTGCTGCTTGCGTTCGGCGCGGCGTCCTGGTTTCTCATCTACCGGGAAAAAGTCCAGGCGGTGGACACGGACATCCGCTCCCTCGGCACGCGCCATCCCGGCTGGCTGGCCAATCGCAGCAATTTCGACCGGTTCAACAACTCGCTGGAATTCATCTTCGGCGACGAGCACAAAGGCCAGATTCTCCTGCTGGTCAAGGACGCGCAGGGGCGGCAGCTCTACGTCTCGCCCGGCTGGCCGAAGGATCTGGTCCCCGGCCAGATTGACTGCGCGCTGGCGGACGACCCGCAGGCGGCGACCCAAGCCGCCACCGGCGCCGGCGCTGGTTCGCGCGGTCCACCGTGGGCCGGCGGTGGCGGCATGGGGCGCGGGCCGGGCGCGGGCCGCGGCGGCAATCCCGTCTTGTTCACCAAAATCCCGCGCTTCTTCACCGCGCCAGCCGGCGGTTCGGTCTGGCGCTTTGGCGTGATGGGCAACGACGACCTGCGCGTCGTGGTCGGCCTGAATTACGACGCCGTCCAGGCCGATTTGAATCGAACGCGCAACGTCTTTCTTGGCGTGCTGCCGATCGCGTTGCTGGTGGTGGGCGGCGGCGGCTGGCTGGTCGCGGGCCGCGCGCTGCGGCCACTGCGGAGCATCAGCCGGACGGCCGAGGGCGTCACGGCGCGCGGCCTGGCCCAGCGCATTCCGGCGTCGAACGAAGATCCGGAGATCGCCCGGCTCATCCAGGTGCTCAACGGCATGATGGACCGCTTGGAGACGAGCTTCCGGCAGGCGACCCGCTTCAGCGCCGACGCCTCGCACGAACTGAAGACGCCGCTGGCGGTCATGCAGGGCGAACTCGAAAACGCGCTGCAGGCGGCGGAGCCGGGTTCGCCGGCCCAGCAGGTCTTCAGCAACTTGCTCGAAGAGACGCAAAGGTTGAAGCGCATCACCCGCGGCCTGCTCCTGCTCTCGCAAGCTGACGCCGGCCAACTCAAGCTCGCGCTCGAAGCCGTCCCCCTTAGCGCCGATCTTGAAGCGATGATCGAGGACGCCGGCGTGTTGGCCGGCGAAACGAACCTCCGTTTCGACACCCACATCCCGCCGGACATTTGGGTCCACGCCGACCGCGGCCTGCTGCATACGGCGGTGCTGAACCTCCTCAACAACGCCGTGAAATATAACGAGCCGGGCGGCTCCGTCGGCGTGACGCTCGTGGCGGAGCGCGAACAAATCACCCTCACCCTTTGCAACAGCGGACCCGGCATCCCGCCGGCCGATCAGCCTCGGATTTTCGAGCGGTTCTACCGTGTGGACCAGACCCGCAGCCGGACGCAGGACGGGTTGGGCCTGGGCCTAAGCCTGGCGCGCGAGATTGTTCACGCCCACGGTGGGACGCTCATCCTCAAGGAGAGCCGGCCGGGGCGGACGGGTTTCATCCTGGCGTTGAAACAACTGGTGCGGTGACACGCCGCCTGGCAACCGAGCGGTCGCGGCGACGCTCAATTTCGCCGGGAGCGCCCCGCGTCCCGTCCCCGTCGAAAAAAGTGGTTGCTTCCGGGCTGGTTTGCCGCTAATAGTAGCTGCGTCGAAGGTCTTGCAGCGGCGCGTGAAGGATTGAGACGATTCACTTCCGGTGCCGCGACTTCCCAAAGATTCAATTCGTTGGTTGTTTTTCGGGGTCATTCCCAGAAGCCTTCGGCGACACAAAGACAGTATGAGCACAGGCAACAATAATCAGGGCTCCGAGCACGGTTCCGGCTACCTCGAGATTTCCGAGAAGGGCTTCGGGTTCCTCCGCACGTCGGAGAATCATTTTCACCCGAAGCCGACGGACATCTTCGTCACGCCGGACACCATTAAACGGAGTTTCTTGCGTGAAGGCAGCATGGTCGAAGGCCCGCTCCAGGCGCCGCACCGCGGCAGCAGCCCGCAATTGCGGTCGGTGGAGAAGGTTAACGGGATGGCCTTCGAGGATTACACCAAGGCGGTGCGCTTCGAGAACCTCACGACCATCGACCCCATCGAGAAATTCCGGCTCGAAACCAGTCCGGACCTGCTGGAAACGCGCGTGATCGACTTGGTCACGCCCATCGGCAAAGGCACGCGCGGCCTGATCGTGTCCCCACCGCGCAGCGGCAAGACCACCGTCCTCAAACAACTGGCCAACGCCGTGGTCGCCAACCACCCCGACGTGCAAGTGCTGGTGCTGCTCATCGATGAGCGCCCGGAGGAGGTCACCGACTTCCAGCGTTCGGTCAAGGCCGAGGTGGTCGCCTCGTCCAACGACCAGGATCTCGAGACGCACGTCCGGCTTTCCCGGTTCATGATCGAGCGGTGCCGGCGCATGGTGGAGGGCGGCAAGGACGTCTTCGTGCTCATGGACTCGCTGACGCGCATCGCCCGCGCCTATAACAACGTCCACGGCGGCAGCGGTCGCACGATGACCGGTGGCGTGGACGCCCGGGCGCTCGAAGTGCCGCGCCGCATGTTTGCCTCCGCCCGCAAAATCGAAGGCGGCGGCTCGCTCACCATCATCGCCACGGCGCTGGTGGATACCGGATCGCGCATGGACGAACTGATTTTCCAGGAGTTCAAGGGCACGGGCAACATGGAGTTGATCCTCGACCGCAAACTGTCCGACCGGCGGCTTTTCCCGGCGATCGACATCCCCAAGAGCGGCACGCGCAAGGAAGAGAAACTGTTCCCGAAGGGGCAGATCGAGGCCGTCCGCAAACTGCGTCGCATGATGGTGGACCTCAACCCCATCGAGGCGATGGAAACGCTCCTCCAGGCGCTCAAGAAGCACCGGACGAACGACGAGTTGCTCGCCAAGCTCGAAAAAGGATCCTGACGCCGGCGCCGTAAACCGGGACGGCGCGGGGCCAATCGCGGCTCGTGCCCGGGCCCGCCGCTCCCGGAGCGCTCCGCGACCGCCCATGACACCGGCCTCGCGCCACAGCCGCCCGCCGCTGGAGCGAATGCTCCGCATCCACCAGGCGATCCAGTCCGGCCACTTTCCCAACACCTCCACGCTGGCGGACGAGCTCGAAGTCAGCACCAAGTCCATCCAGCGCGACCTCGAGTTCATGCGTGAGCGGCTGGAGTTGCCGCTGGAATACCATCCGCAACGCTTCGGTTATTACTACACCCAGGAGGTCGGTTCCTTTCCCACGCTCCAGATCACCGAAGGCGAGCTGTTCGCGTTGCTCGTCGCCGAGAAGGCCCTCCAGCAATATCGCGGCACACACTTCGAGAAGCCGCTCGTGAGCGCCTTCAAGAAAATGGCCGCCGCGCTGCCGGACCCCGTCTCGCTCCACCTTGCCGACTGGGACCAGACCATCTCCTTCCGCACCCGCGCCGAGCCGATCCTGAACCTGGAGGTCTTCGACGCCCTGGCGCGGGCCACCGCGCGCCGCCAGCAACTCGAGTTGACGTACCGCAAGCCTGCCCGGCAAGAGACCGAACAGCGCCTGGTCGATCCTTACCATCTCGCCAATATCAACGGCGAATGGTTCCTGTTCGCCTACGACCATCTCCGCCGCGACATCCGCACCTTCGTGCCGGCGCGCATCCAGGCGATCCGGCCGACCGGCCAGACCTTCAGCCGGCCGCAAAAGTTTTCCCTGGAAAAACGCCTGCGCGACAGCTTCGGCGTCCATTCCGGCCAGGGCGAGTTCGACGTCGTCCTGCGCTTCAATGAACTCGTCGCCGACTACATCCGGGAAAAGAAATGGCACGACTCCCAGCAGTTGCGCGAGATCAAGGAAGGCGGCGTGGAACTACGGCTCCGACTCTCCAGCTTGGTCGAGATCGAGCGGTGGGTCTTGAGTTGGGGGGGCAACGCCGTGGTGGTCAAACCCGCCGAACTCGCCACCGCGGTGCGAAGGGCGGCGGAGAAAATTTTGCGCGCAGTGGGTTGAGGCCGGCGCACGGTGCGCCCGGTAGCGGGCCGGGATCAGTTCCGCCGTCGGCGGCCTTCGGTCTTCCGCGTCGCGAGGATTTCCGCCAGGCAGGAACGGACGGCCGGAGACTTGTCCGGATTGAGCCAGGATCGTTTGACCCAGAAACCGTGAATGCTGGCGGAATCCACGCGTTCCCCGCCCACGGCGAACTCGGCCAGCATGTCGCCTTCGCGCCGGTAGAAGTGATGGTCCAAGTGCTCCGGGTCAAGGATCCAGTATTCCTGCGCGCCGTGCAATTCGTAGGCGGCGAACTTGCGGCCGGTGTCATTGCGCGCGGTGCCCGGCGACAGCGCCTCCACCACGAACGTCGGCGCGAAGGGCGCGTGCGTGGGCGCCAGTCGGGCGGCTTGCGCCTTGGTGAAGAAGGCCAAGTCCGGCAGAAAAGTTTCCCGCACGCTCAACCGGAGGGCGACCGACTCGCGGTGCAACTCGCCGAGATCTTCCTCCTCGAGGTAGGCGCCCAAGAGACGATCCAGGAAGTTGAGCAGGCGGGCGTGCCGCAAGTTGACGGGTGAATGCATGACGATTTCTCCTCCGATCAAGTCGGCAAAGACGCCCGGCTGCAGCCACTCAAGGAACTGCTCCGACGTCTGGAGGAGACGCCGGACCGCCGGCCGCCGTGGTTCAACTGCGGTTGCCATGCCACCACCTTAATCGCCGCCTTGGCGCCGGGCAAGGGTCGCTGTCATGTCCGGTCGGCGCCCGGCTCCTGCGGCACAAATGGCTCCAGGGTCCGCTTCGCGATGAGCAGGCCCGCCGCTTCGAGGTGCTTTCCCGCAAGCGGATTCGCCGGGCCCGGCAGCGCGTCTGGATGATCGCGGAACACCGGGTCGTGCCAGCCTTCGATGTTCAGGTCGGAGTCGTACCCGGCGCGGAGCAAGCCATGCACAATTTCCGCCCAGTTGGCCTGGCCCAAGCCGGGGAAGCGATGCTCCGCGACGCCGGGATGACACAGGCCGTACCGCTCCAGCAGCGGGCGGTTGATGAAGGCATCCTTGGCGTGGACGTGGAAGATGCGCGCGCCGAACCGGCGGAGATTCGCCACTGGATCGATCCACTGGCAGATCAGATGACTCGGGTCCCATTCCAAGCCGATGTTCTCGCACCGGGTGGCGTTGAACAGCCGCTCCCACAGCGCCGGCTGCGCCATCATATTGAAACCCATGACCGGCAGGTGGTAGGCGGCCATCGGACAATTCTCGAATGCGATCCGCACGCCGTGGTCGGCGGCCCGCCGTGCGATCGGCTCCCAGAACCGCAACAGCTCCGGCAGGTGGTTCTCGAACGGCCGGTACACCGGATTGCCGCCGCGCGGATGGATCTCCAGTTCGATCACCGCGCCAGCGAACCCCGCGACGGTGTGGACGCCGAGATGCGCCGCCACTTCGATGGCCCGGTGAAACACCGCGCGGGCATGTTCGGTCTGCGCCGGATCCAGGGGATTTCTGTAGAGCGCGCCGATGGCCGAAAGACGGAGACCGCGCTCGCGGGCGGCCGCGGCGAACTCCTCGGCGAACGGCTTCCAATCCGCGTTCGGTGGTGCGGCGGCGCTGCGCTCGAAGGCCATCCACTCCAGCGAGCCGAAGCCGTTTTGCCTCGCCCATTCGAGCTGGGTGAGGCGGGCGTCGGTGAGAAATCCGATGCGCATGTGCTGCAGCTTAGGCGCGCGGGGCGCTATGTTCACGCGAATTTCCGAGGGCCGGCACAATCAGCCCGCCCGGCGTACCAGAGGGGCGACCTTGCCGCGTGGGCGAGGTACCGCGACTGGGGATGGCATCCCGACGGCGGACACGCCCGCGAAATCCTTGATTCTATTGGATGGTGGAGCCGAGGGGAGTCGAACCCCTGACCTTCTCATTGCGAACGAGACGCTCTACCAACTGAGCTACGACCCCATCACGCCTGCACATCAACTTGCAGCAGGACCGCTGAGTTTCACTATTCCCACCCCTGCTGGCGGCGCGAGAAGCCCGTCAGCGGCCCACTCACGTACCGGCGGGTTCTGCCAGATCGGCCAGAACCCGCACCGCGACTCAGCGAACGGTGGTTACTATGCCATCTTGAGGGACGACGGCAAGCCCAAAGGGGAAGCCGCGCGCAGTCGGGTCGGCGTTCTGGTTCGCCGATTTGGGCGGTCCTTGGCTGACCGGGCCGCGTTCTTTTTGGATACCATTTTCCCGTGAGGCAACCAACAGCCTTGCCCCGCCTTCGGCGTAAACCCAGATCTCGATCCGATGCTTGCACCTGTGGCCGTCGCGGGTTGGCCGTCGGCCTGTCCATTCGTGCGACGATACTGTGGTGGAATTTTACACCGCGCCGCCACCCGCCGGATCTGATGCTCCTTCGTCGTGTGACAGTGAGGGACTTCCCCCGGCTGCGCGGCCTTGTAACCGCTCCCAAGCCGACCCCGGAAAACCCTGTCCCCGCAGTTGCCACCGCCCACGGTGACCGGTGGCACTGCCGCCTCGGCTCCGGGGGGCCGGCGTCAGGAGGGAACCCCTCACGACGGACCCGCTCTCCGGCAAGCGCCTTGCTTTAGGCGAGCCGCCCCAATGACTGCGGCGTGCGCCGTTCGGAGGCGGTTTTCCCGCCCGCCGGTTCGCCTGGGCCTGAGAGAGACATGAAGCCAGTGCAGCGATGAGTGCTGAGTTCTTTTCACGGATAAAGGGATCCTTGCTGGGCCGGGACTTCGGCAAGGTCCACGCGAAGGCTGCCAAGCTGCGCGAATCGGGCGGCAGCCCGGCCGCGTTGGCGTTCCTGAAGGAGAACCTGGGCGAAACCGTCGAAAAGGTGGACGCCCGGCAGGCGGACAACTACGCCAAATGCCACCTGCTGCTCGCCGAATGTCAGGCCGAGTGCGGCGTCCGCGGCAACAGCCCCCGCCAGGCGCTTGAAGGCATCCAGGCCCTGCTCAAGCTGCCAGGCAGTCATCCGGGCCTCCTTCAAGGCGGCAGTTCCGCCTGGCCGGACCTGTTGGCCACGGTGGAGAAACTGCTCCGCGCGGTGCTGGATCCTCAGTGGGTTCCCAATGGCAACAAGAGCGCGTTTGTGACGGAAATCGCCGCCGTGGCCGCGGCGTGGAACCAACTGGGCAAACCGCAGTTCGCCCAGCGCGCCTGCCAGATGGGACTGCGCGTCTTCGGCGGGGACGCGGGGCTGTTATTGCTCCAGGCCGAAGCCGAGGCGAGCTTGCACAACTTCCCGGCCTCCTTGGAATGTCTCAAGGCCGTCATCCGCTCCGGCGCCGCCCCGCAATCGCCGGGCAAGATGATTACCCTGCTGGAAATGGCGCAGGGCACTTCCGAAGCCGCCGTGTCGGGCCTGGCGTGGGCGCTGACCGGAGAGGTCTATTACCGGCTGGGGCGTTGGGAGCAGGCGTTCGCTGCGGCGCAACGTGCTTCGGAAACCCTGGGCGACGGTCTGGAAGATTTCTCAGTGCAGGCCCTGCTCCTGGCCGCCAGCCGGAACCGAAAACTGGACGAGTTCGAGCAGCACAGCCAGCGCTTCCTGAAACGCGGCCTCTCGGCGGACCTGCTCGCTTCGCTGGCGGACGAGACGCGCCAGTTGCTCGCCCAATATCCCCATCGCAAGCGGCTCTGGCTGACCTGGGGCGCGGTCGCGTTGCGCATCGGCCAGAACGAGGACGCCGTCATGGCGTTCAAGCAGAGCCTGGTCATTGACCGCGCGCTGGCGGCCGAAGTCGTGGCGTGGTACCGCGCGGCCGGGGCGTATTCGACCGCCGACGCGAGTCTGTGTGTGAACCTGGCGCAGGTCCTGTTCCGGGCCGGACAGCCGGACGACGCCCTGAGCGTGCTGGCACGACTGGACTCGGACGCCACGACCGCCTCCCAACTGGACGAAGCGGTCACGCTTTGCCGCGAGATGGCCGAGCGATCCGCCGGTCACGCCGGGGTGCGCAATTGTCTGGTGCGCCTCCTCCTGCGCCAGGGCGATCTGGAAGGCGCGCTGGCCGGCGCGCGCAAGTTGCTCACGCTGACCGGCACGGCCCCAACCGTGGTGGAACTCTGCGTCCGGGTCGCCCAGAAAGCGCCAGGCGACGCCGGCGGAGAGCTGCTTATCCCGGCGTTGCAGTTGGAAATCGAAGCGCGCTTGAAGGTGCCGGACGTGCCGACGGCGTTGGAGCGGCTCCAGACGTTGAGTCAGCACCCGGCCTGCACCCGCGACCGCCGGCTCTGGGCGGCGGAATGTCTGCGCGCGATCGCCACCGAAACCGGTTTCGAGCAGCGCGCCCGCATCGTCCTCGCCGACGTGCTTTTGCGCCTCCAGTTTCAGCGGGAGGCCGGCGAGCAACTCCTCGCCGTGATCGACCAGGACCTGCCGGCGGAGTTGCTGGAGCAGGCCTGCGCCGCCTTGGCGCAAGTCGGCCCGCAAGCGTCCGATCCCGACCGCGCCCGCGCCGCGCTGGCGGCGGGCTGGCTGCGTCTGAGCCGGCCGGGCGAGGCGCGCGGGCCGCTGCTGGCCTGCGTCCAAGCCAGGCGGCCCGAGAGCGGCAAGCTGCTGGAGTTGGTCCACGCGCGTCTGGCCGCCGCCCCGGCGCAAACCGAGTGGGCCGAGTTGAGTCTGGAGGCCGACCTCGCGGCGGGCGGGGAGCAACCACTCCTGGCCGCCGCGACACGTCTGCAACAACTCCTCGAACAGAACGCGGCGAGCGCGGAATGGATCGAAGCCGCCGCGAAGCGGCTGGAAAAGCAGGCCCCTTCCGTCGCCGTCCGGAGAGCGGCGGTATTGTTGCAGGCACAGGCCCTGGCCACGGCCGGGCAGTACGTCAAGTTGTCCGCCCTGGCCCAGTCGGCCACCGCCCAGCAGGCGGACGGGCGGACGGAATTCTTCCGCGCGGTCGAGCGGGCCAGTGACCAGGCGCCGCGGCCCGAAAAGGCCCGTCTTTGCATGACGCTGGCCCGGATGCTGGCGGAGTCCAGCCCGCCCGAAGCGGAAAAGGCGGTCCGGTTTTACGCCCAGGCCGCCGAACT
Source organism: bacterium (assembly GCA_021780115.1). Classification (GTDB taxonomy): domain Bacteria; phylum Verrucomicrobiota; class Verrucomicrobiia; order Limisphaerales; family JAJXZI01; genus JAJXZI01. The sequence continues at coordinate 47,247 of JAJXZI010000031.1, forward strand.
GGACCCGCCGGCCTGGAGTGAGCGGGTGATGACCGAAACCAGCGAACTGGCCTCCCGCGCCGGGGGCTGGCCGGGCGCCATTCTCACGGCCCTGCGCACGGCCCTGCGCCTGGGCAAAGGCGGCTTGGTGTGCCCGGAGGTGCTGCGCTCGCTGGATCGACTGTCGGACGACGAACTCCGCGCAGTGCATGATTTGACGGATGCGGTGCGGAAAGAGAAACCCGCCGCCCCCGAGGCCTGGCTGGTGCGCGCCCGGTGCGCGACCCGCCTGGCAGACCTCGCCGGCGCGCTGGAAGCGTATCGGCGGATTCTGCCGCTCTCCCTCGATTCGCTGGTCGAGGCGGCGGCGGCGGACCTGCGCCGACTCCACCAGGACCACGCGGGAAACGCCGACGTGTTCCTGGCTTACATCGACGCGCTCTTGCGCCGCGGCGATGTCACGTCGGCCCGGAACGCGTTGCAGGAGCGGATCGCTCAGTTCCCGGAACAGGCGGACCTCTGCCTCCAGCGCCTGGAGACGATCCACCAGAAGGACGGCCGGTCCTGGGAAGACTTGTGCGCCTTTGCCGAGGCGCTGCGGATGGCGGGCAAACCCGCGCAGGCCGTGCCGGTCTGGCGGCAGATTCTGGACGCCGAGGGCGTCGATTGGGCGCGGTGCGCGACGGCGCTGCAACAGTTATGCATCGCCATGCCCAAGGACTTCGCGGCGGGCGCGCTGCTGGTCCGGGCCGAGACGCGCGCGCTGCCGCCGGACAAACTGGACGGCCCGGTGCATCGGCTGGAGCGCCTCCTGGCGCTGCCGGAAAAGGACGCCGCCTGCTTGCAAGGGTTGCTGGCCGACTGCGCCTACATCGAAGACAAATCCAAAGGCCGGGAGCAGATGGCGCGGCGGCTGGGGCTGCGCCGGACCGAAATCCTGGCCGGCCAAAAGAACCACGCGGCGGCGGCGGCGGAATGGGACCGCCTCCTGCGGCGCTGGCCTCAGGAGGCGCGCGCCGCGGCCGCGTTCTGCCGGCGGGAACTCTCCGCGGACGGCCCACCGATCTACCTGCTTCCGCTGGCCCGGTCGCGGTTCCTCGCGGGCGACTTCGCCGCGGGGACCGAGGCGCTGCGCCAACTGCTGGAAGCGCTCCCCGGCAACGCCGGGCCGGCCCGCGCGTTGGGCGAGGAGTTCGCCGGCGCGGCCCAGGGCGCGGGCTGGGAATCGTTGCAGTTGCTGCGGGCGGACCTGGCGGCGCAAGACCGGGCGTTCCCGGCCGCAGCGGAACGCTACCTCGCGTTGGCGGCGCAAGCGCCCGACTCGGCGCCGACCGTGAAGCAGCGGCTGGCGGCGCTGATCCAGGGCGGCGCGGACGCCCCGGAGATTCCCCTCGCGCTGGCCGAGTTGGAGCTGGAGGGCAAGCCGGAGAAAATCCCGGCGGCGTTCGCCGTGCTTCAGCCCCTCTTGGAACGGGACGCGGCCGGACCGCGCGCCGCCGCGTTGGATTACCTGCGCCACCTGAAGCGGCGGTTCCCGAAGGTGCTGGAGGCGCGGACCCACCTGCTGCGGGTGTTCCTGCGCCGGGCCGAAGGCGCGTTCGCGGAGATTCAGGCCGAGGCCGACGAACTCTTCCGGGACTTCGGCCAGGACGGCGCCGCGGCTTTCGTCAACTTGTGCCACCAGGAACTCGCGGCCCGAAAGGAACTGGCGCCGCTGTGGCTCCTCAAATGCGCCGCAGCCGAGCGGCTGGGAGACCTGCCCGGCAGCCTGGAGTGTTTGCAGACGCTATTGCGGCTCGACCCCGTCGCGCAGGCCGGCGCCGTCCAGCAGCGGGCCGGCAGCTATCTCCAGCCAGGCGGCGGCCCGGCGCCGGTGGCTATTTTCCTCGCCGACCTGGCCCGGGCCACGGGCCGGAACCCCGACGCGATCCGCCATTACGCCGACGCGGTCGAGCTGGCGGACGCGGACCTGAACCACGCCCGCGACGGACTGCGGGCAATCCTCGACGCGGAACCCGGCGACGCCGCGGCGCTCGGCGCCCTGGCGCGGTGCGAGTGGCGCGCGGGCAGCCCGGTGGCAGCCGCCCGCTGTTACCAACTGGCCGCCGGCCGGCCCGGCCCGGCGCTGGACGGCCGGTTGAAAGAGCTGTGCGAAACGTTTCCGGACAGCGCCAAATGCTGGTTCGTCCGGGCCCAGCACTGCGTGGCGAAAAGAGACTTTGCCGAGGCGTTCACCTGCTTGCAACACGCCTGCCCCGGTGCGGACTTGGAACGAGAGGAGCAGGGACTCGCGTGGAAGATGCTGGCCGACTGTTACGCGCGCCAAGGCCAGTTCGACGAAGCGGTGAGCATCCTGCGGCGGGTGATCGAGTCGGATCCTACGGACAACGCGGCCACGCGCCGCCTGATCGGACTCTACTTCGAGAAGAATGCCTGCCGGCTGGCGCAAACCCGGGAAGCGATGGCCCGGGCCGGGGAAACCCCCGAGCTGGTCCTGGAGTGCGCGGAGTTGCTGCGGGGGCAGGGCGACTACGCGGAAGCGGCCCAATGGCTCAAGAAAGTCCCGCGCGACCATCCGCTCGCCAGTCACGCCCTGCTGCAATTAGGCCGCTGCCACCTCGCCTTGAGCCAGTGCAACCTGGCCATCGTCGCCTTAAAAGCCGTGTTGGCGGACAGTCCGACGACCGAGCAGCGCCGCGCAGCCCGGTATCACCTGGGCCTGACCCATGCGCGGCTGCTCGAATTTGAGAGCGCCGCCAGTGTGTTCGAGCAGCTCTGCGTCGAGGACGCCGATTACCGGGACGCCGCCGAGCAACTGCGCCGCTGCCAGGAGCAATGCCACGCCGGGGACGTGTTCCGCGTGGCCGAGGTGCCGTTCGATTTGTTGTCGGCCTGGCGCGAGCTGGCCACCGACGGGCCGCGCTCCGGCGCCCCTCCCGCCGCCCCAGAGTTGCCGCCCGCCCCGCCGCTGTCCGTGGAATGAAGTACCAAGTGCAGAAAAAGAACGGTCCCGGACCAGGCCCGTTGGATCCTTTCCCGCGCGTCCAGGGACAACTGACCGACCTGCGGGCGGAGGCCACCGCCTTGGGGCAGGAGACCAAGTCACTGCGGGCGGACGTGCTGGAGCTGCGCTCGAACTTCACCACCCTGGGCCGGCGCGTCGATGCGGTGCAGACGGAAACCGCCGAGATGCGCCGCGAGTTGGGCCAGGTGACGGACCATGTGGTCCAGTTCAGCGCGCACCTCGAGACCTTGGTGAAGGCGTTGCAGGAGAGCCAGAGCGCGGCGGCGGCGACCGTCCAGACGCTGACCGCGCAGCGCGAGAGTGAAGGGCGGCAACAGCAGCAGGTCCGGGCCGCCCTCCAACAGCAGCGCCAGGAGCAAGAGACGCTGGCCCTGGCCCTCCGCCAGAGCCGGGAGCAGATGGCCGAGGCGTTGGCCGCGCTGACCCGGAAGGAAACCCAGCTTCAACAAAACGCCGGCGAAATCGCCCGCACGCTGGTCGAGTTGATCCAGAAGTGCGACCAGCAATCCACCGAGCGGCTCGGCGCCATTGCCGCCGCGATTCAGCGCTCGGCGGAGGAAGAGTTGGGCGGCCTCCGCCAGTTGGCCGAGAGTTACCAAAAAGTCCAGGAGTGCGAGCGGGGCCTTTCCGAGTTGCTCGGCGCGGGCAACGACACGTTGAGCAACCTCACGCGCCACTCGGAACAAATCCTCCTCCAGGACCGGCGCGGGCACCAGGAGCACCTGCGGACCGAAGCGGTCGCCGTCAACCGCCAGGGCTTGAAGGCGCTTGCCAACGGCCGTTGCGACGAGGCGGTCCGGAAATTCGCGCAGGCCCGGAAGCTGGCGCCCGACGCGGTCGAACTCGGCTTCAACCTGGCCGTGGCCCACTTCCGCCAGGGCAACACCGAGGCGGCCCGCGAACTGGCGGACGAACTGGTCCGCGATGACCCCGGTCGGCCGGAGTTGAAATCGTTGCGGGGCTTGCTCAGCCTGGCCACGGGCGACTTCTCGGCCGCGCGGGAGACCCTGGCCGCAGCCGCCGCGGCGGAAGCGCAAAGCGAATCGGTCCTGGCCGCCGCCGGGCTGGCCCACTTACTCAGCGGCGACGCCCGTTCGGCCCAGGACGCGATGCGCCGCGCGGCGCAAGTGGCCTCTTCCGAAACGCAGTTCTTCCGCCGCGTGGGCTTCGAAGCCACGACCAGCGCCTAGGACGCCCATGCAGGTGCGCATCCAGCCACGAAACCCCGTCGAGGCCCTGCAGGGTCTGACGGAGTTTTTCGAGGCTGCCAGCGGCGCCGCCACCCGGCTGCGGGACCAGCAGCAACAGCTCTGCTCCGCTGCCGAACAACTGGCGTCGGCTTGTCGGGACGGCGGCGGCGCCCTGCTCCAGGATTTGGCCGAGGCCGCGCAGGGCGCGCGGCGCTCCGCGGCGGAAATGGCCGGCGAGAATCCGGCAATGAGCGCCCGCCTCGCCGCGCTCCAGCGGGCCAAGGACGAATCGCTGACCACGCTGGCCGAGCGGGGCCGGGGGCTGGTGGAGGTCGCGGAAGCCGCCCTGGCCAACGCGAACCGGCGCCTGGCGGAACTGGAACAAAAGCTCGACGGCGTCCGGCTGCTGGGGGCCAGACGCCGCCGGGAAGTGGGGCAGCATCTCCAGGGAACCGCCGAGTTTTTTCACCAATTCGAGCGCGGCCAGCGCATCTTCGAATCGGGACTCGGCCGGCTCAAGAGCCACTTCGCCGAACAAGCCGAGCATCGCGGCCAGAGGGAGTTCGCCCGGAACCGCGTCCGGGCGGTGCGCGCCACCGAAGCGGGCCTGCGGGCGCTGGAGGCCGGGAGCTTGACGGAAGCGGAAGGACACTTTCGCGCCGCCTACGAACGGTGCCCCTCGCCGGAGTCCCTGTTCGGTCTGGTGCTGGCGCTCGTCCGCGCGGGGAAACACGAGGAATCCCAGCGGCTCCTCTCGGCCGCCGCCCTGCGCCAGTGCGATCCGGTGGAAGTCCAGGCGCTCAAGGCTTTGAAGGCCCTGCTGGTGCGGGACGGGGCGCTCGCGCTCCGGGAGGCCGAGGCCGGTTTGCTCATCTGCCCGGACCATCCGGGGCTGCGCCGGCTGGCCGCCACCGCGGCGCTGGCCACGGACGCCGCCGCAACGGCCGTGCGCTACCTGTCCCCCAGCGAGGCGGCAACCTTGCGAGTCGGCGTGGCGGAATCTCCGCGCCCGTAGCGTGGGCCGCCCGGCCGCCGACTGGCCCGCGCCGTGGCGGGCAAGCGCCCGTCCCAAAGTCGCGCCGGCTGTCCCGCCGGCCACGCTGATCTGGCCGCCGTTTCGCGAGCGACTTTGGGCTTGCCTTGGGCGGGAGAGCTTTCCAGCTTGGCCACGCAATGAAGAAGCCGAGTCTGCCGCCGCCGGGGGAAACCGGCCCGTTGCAGAGCGGGAGGCCCCAACCGAAGACAGCATGAAGCTCGCGAAACACATTTTCACGGCGCTGACACTGGACGGGATCGCGGTCGTTTCTGCCGGCTGCAAGCCCCAGAACGCGAAGTCAACGAGCGCCTCCCAGGTAGTCGTCTTCCCCGGTGTCGGCGTTTCACTCGTCCCCGGCAGTGGTTGGGAACTCCGTACGGGCGCCACGGACTCCGGCCGTCTGCGATGGTGTTTGCCCATCCTTGGCGGCAAGGCTCGCTCGTTCCTGCGGGAGGGCCGGTATGATGGGGCGAACGTTCTGGTGTGTCTGTTTAGCGCCGACTGTCCAGATCCCCAGAGTGCGGTCGCCGATCTCTTGAGCAGCCTGCGGGAGCCGACGCCAATCTCCACTGCCCGGGTAATCGAGGATTCGCTCCGGCGCGAGGCGTTCGCCTGGGACAGCGGGTTGCAGGGCACCCACGTTTCTTTCAATTTGCACACGACTTTCCGCAGCACGAAACTCTCGACCCCGACGATTACCTGCGAGCTGGAAACGCGGCATCACTGCTACATCGTCAAAAACACCGAAGGGCGTTGGGTGGGCGTCTGCTACTTTACCACCGCTGAGAAAGAGTCTGAGGACGTCCATCAGATGATTCGGAAGACCCTGAGGCTGCGGTGATCGCGCCCCTCAACCTTCCCAACGCAGATGAAACGCCTCCACCTTCAAATCCTTTCCACCCTGCTGGCCAGCCTGACTACGACCACCTTCGCCGCTGACCAAGTCCTCTTCGACTTCGCCGACACTCTAAACTTGAGGCGAATCGGCACGAACGACGCGACGGCGGGCATGATGCAAGGCGGCTTTGGGCCGTGGCTGTTCGTCCGTACCGGCCACCAGCAATCCTGGCCCGGCGTCACCCTGCCGGCGCCGGGTGGTCCTTGGGACCTTTCACCATTTGCCCAAGTCGCGCTCCAGATCCGGAACGCCGGCACAAACCCGGTCACGGTCAATTGCCGCGTGGATAATCCGGGCGCCGACGGCACACGGCATTGCGTCACCAGCGCGCTGACGCTCCAGCCCGGCCAGACCGACACGCTCAAGGTGCCGTTGAAACGCGCCAGCGACGACACGCTCGGCGGAAAACTCTTCGGCATGAGAGGCTACCCGGTCGCGCCCGGCGGCCCCGGCACGGTTGATCCGAAGAACGTCACGCAACTGCTCGTCTTCGTGAGCAAGCCGAGCGCGGACCACGTATTCGAGATCGCCGACGTGCGCGCCACCGGCGCCTACACGCCGCCGAAGGCGTGGGTGACGGACGCCGATCCGTTCTTCCCGTTCATCGACACCTTCGGCCAATACCGGCACAAGGATTGGCCCGGCAAAACGCACTCGCTCGCCGACCTCGCCGCCAAGCGCGAGACCGAGGCGAAGGAGTTGGCTCAACAACCCGGCCCGAAAGATTGGGATAAATACGGCGGCGCACTCAATGGTCCGCAGCTCCGGGCCACCGGTTTCTTCCGCACGGAAAAGGTCCGCGGCAAGTGGTGGCTCGTCGATCCGGACGGCCATCTGTTTTTCTCCCACGGCATCGATTGCGTGCGGGCGCTCGACACCACGCCCATCGAGGAGCGGGCGAGTTGGTTCGCGGATTTCCCCGGCCAGCAGCCGGAGTTCGCGCCGTTTCTTTCCCGCAACTTCGCGCTCAAGGGGCATTACGCGGGCCGCACGGTGGAGTGCTTCTCCTTCGCCGGCGCGAACTTCCTCCGCAAGTACGGCCCGGACTGGGGCGCGGTCTATCCCAAGATCGTCCACGAGCGCCTGCGCAGTTGGGGCCTGAACACCATCGGCAACTGGTCCGACGAGGCGACGGTCCGGATGCGGCTCACGCCCTACACCGACGCCATCGGCAGCGGGCGGACGAAGATGATTCAAGGCAGTGAGGGCTACTGGGGCAAGTTCCCGGACGTGTTCGATCCCAGCTTTGCGGAGTCGCTGCGGCGCAGCATGGAAGCCAAGCGCGGCCAGAGCGCCGGTGATCCGTGGTGTATCGGCTATTTCTCGGACAACGAAATGTCCTGGGGCGACGAAGTCTCGCTCTCTCTCGCGGCGTTGCGGTCGCCTCCGGAACAAGCGGCGAAGCAGGTCTTCCTCGCCGACCTCAAAGCGAAATACGGCGACGTGGCCAAGCTGAACGAGGCCTGGGGCACGGCGCACGCCTCGTGGGACGCGCTGCTGGAAAGCCGCGAGGCGCCGGATCGGAACAAAGCCGGAGACGACTTGACCGCGTTCTACACCAAGGCGGCGGGGCAGTATTTCCGCACCGTGCGGGACACGATCAAGGCCGTTGCCCCGCACCAGCTTTATCTGGGCTGCCGCTTCGCCTGGGTGAACGACCTGGCGGCGGTCGCCGCCGGTAAATACTGCGAGGTGGTCAGCTACAACCGTTACCAGCGGAGCGTCGCCAACTTCAAATACCCCGGCGGCGACAAGCCGCTGCTGATCGGCGAGTTCCATTTCGGCGCGCTGGACCGCGGGATGTTCCACACCGGTCTGGTGCCGGTGGCGGATCAGGCGGCGCGTGCCCAGGCCTACAAGGATTACGTGCTCGGCGCGCTGCGGCATCCGCAATTCGTCGGCTGCCACTGGTTCCAATACAAGGACGAGCCGGTGACGGGCCGCGTCTATGACGAGGAGAATTACCAGATCGGTTTTGTCGATGTGGCCGACACGCCGTATCGGGAGACGATCGCGGCCAGCCGCGAGGTGGGGGACCATCTCTACCGCGGCCAGTGAGAACTGCGGACATCGCCGCTGCGGAAAGGAACGGCAGGTGGGAGCGGATTAATTCCGTGCCGATCACCGGCGGCGGAGGAGGCTCTTGCCCCCGTGGATGCGGCGTGGGCGGCCCTGAGTTGGGAGCCCGGGGTGGGAGGTGGGTGCGGCCGAGAGGAACCGGCGCAAGGGGCTTATTCCCTGACTTGCTGCAAGGATGTGCGTGATCATCTGGGTAATGTGCTCAGATCGTGTAGGACAAAAGCGCAGATCGGTCTTGGCGCATCCGGGGAGGGGGCGTGCCGGTTCCGGCTGGACCGGCTTCTTGGTGTTCTTGGCCACGCAGGAGATCGGAACGCCGCTCCGGCGTTCCGCGGCAAAGCATCCGCGCCCTCACCCCCAGATTTGCCGATCCAGCGAACGATATTGGATGGCTTCCGAAACGTGGTCCGGGGCGATGCGTTCCACGCCGGCGAGGTCGGCGATCGTGCGTGCCACTTTCAGGACGCGGTCGTAGGCACGCGCGCTCAGGTTCAGGTCGGTCATGGCAAACTGGAGCAGCCCTTTGGCCGCCTCGTCCAGGGCGCAAAACTGTTTGAGTTCGCGCGTGCCCATGCAGGCGTTGCAGGTGACTCTGGGCCGGTCGCGGAAGCGCGCCTGCTGCCGCTGGCGCGCGGCGACGACCCGCGCCCGGATTTGCGCGGAAGATTCCCCGGTCTGTTCGGCGCTGATCTCGCGGAACTTCACCGGCGGCACCTCCACGTGCAGGTCCACGCGGTCCAGCAGCGGGCCGGAGATGCGGCCCAAGTAGCTCTGGATTTCCCGCGGCGAACACCGGGATTCGCCGGGCATCTTGCCGTCCGGCGTGGGATTCATCGCGGCCACGAGCATGAACTGGGACGGAAAGGTCATCGTGCCGGCCGCGCGGGAGATTGTGACGTGGCCGTCTTCGAGGGGTTGGCGCAGCGTTTCCAGCACGCTGCGTTTGAACTCCGGCAGCTCATCCAGGAACAAGACGCCGTGGTGCGCGAGGGAAATCTCGCCGGGCGTGGGGTTGATGTTGCCGCCCAGCAGGCCGGCGTCGCTGGCCGTGTGGTGCGGCGCCCGGAAGGGCCGCCGCGTGACCAGCGCCTGGCCGGGCTGGAGCAGGCCGACGATGCTGTGGATCTTGGTCGTCTCCAGGGATTCAGCCAGGGTGAGCGGCGGCAGAATGGTGGGCAGCCGTTTGGCCAGCATGGATTTGCCGGTCCCTGCTGTGCCCAGGAGCAGGACGTTGTGCCCCCCGGCGGCGGCCACTTCAAGGGCGCGCTTGACCGATTCCTGGCCTTTCACTTCGGCGAAGTCCAGGTCGTCGTCGCCCGACTGCTCAAACATTTTCGTGACGTCCACCTTCACCGGCGCGAGCTTCAATTCGCCTTCCAGGAAACTGGCCGCCTCGCGCAGGTTCTGGACCGGAATGACCTGCAAGCCCTCCACGACCGCGGCCTCCCGCGCGTTCTCCGCCGGCACCAGCACCCCGACCTTGCCGTCGGCGCGCGCCCGCAGCGCCACGGGCAGCACGCCTTTGACGGAACGCACTCCGTCTGTTGGGAATCGGCGACCGCACGATCCACCGCAAGAGAACGGCAGCCTCACTGCATTTCAGACGGTTGCGCCGCTACCCATCCTCGCCCAAAACGCTCGGTGAACACCTCCGCAAGAAGCGGATTGACCTGTCGTTGTCCATGACGCAACTGGCTCATTTACTCGGACTTGATGTCAGTGACAGCTCCATCGAGAAGTGGGAAAAGAACCGGCAGTATCCGTCGCCGAAACACCGGGCGGTCCTTGTTGAATTCCTTGGATGGGATCCGGAGTCGGCCACACCGACCGGCGACTTTTGACCGCATGCCTGTCGGGTTTTGGTGAGCGCGTCTCACGCTGTCGCCCGACACCGTCTGACCATTCTATCGCATTCCATCCCCCTCCACGCACCTTCCTCGCCGTACAGCCCTCGGCGGGGTGCGGCGCGGCGCCTCACAAATCCTGAACGTGATTGGCTCATTCGATCAACCGCGCGGAGGCTGGGCGGGGCTCACCCGTCGGCTCACCGGCCGCGGGACATTTTGGGAACTTGGCCCGAGTAGGTTTCGCTGTGAGACAGATGCCCCTGCCAGTTGCGAATGTAGTTGAACGCCAGGGCCGGATCGTCGATTAAGAGCAGATTCTCGGCATTGTTGTCTTCGGCCGCTTTGGTGAAATTAAAGGAGCCAGTGATGACCTCGCGGCCGTCGATCACCATGATCTTGTTGTGGGCGATGGCGTGCCGGGCGTCGATCCAAGTCGGGACGCCCGCGTGCAGCAGGAAGTCCGCCGCCGAATAGCGCTCACTGCGCTGGCTCTTGTCCAGGATCACCCGCACCTGGACGCCGCGCTTGTTCGCGTCCACCAACGCCTTGGCAATCGGCCCCGACGTAAACGAATACGCCTGGACGAGAATATTCGACCTTGCCTGGCCCAGCGCGTTCACCACAGCCGCGGTGCAGCCGCCGTGCGGCGAGAAAAAGACCTGAATGGTGCCGGCGCAGAAGCCGGAAATCGGCAGGACCGCGACCAATGTCGCAAGGAGGAGACTCTTGAGTCGCATAGGTATCGTTGCAGTTCGCGCGCAGGCGCAAAATGGGCCGTTGCACGCGAGGAAGCAAGCGAGAACCCGGATCCCACTCGGAGACACATTCAGGGGCTGCGATGATCGCCCCAAACAGGCACCGATCATCACCGGCGAGCCGTTGCTGACCCGTCTTGAGATCGGTTTTGGGTGCTGGTAGCCGGAACGGTAAGCCACGTTTCCCTTCGGCCGGACGGGGAATTGATCCCGCACGGGACCGACTGGACTGGCGAGAAACAGTTTCTCCAACGTCACTGCGCCGAACGGTCGAGGAACAACTCCGTTCGGTTCCCCTAGTGCTCGCACCCGCCACGCCCAGCCGGATTCTGCTTGCTGTCGGAGCCTTTCTCCGCCGGCCGCTTGGCGGAGATGTGTTCGGGGCTGTCGAAACAGATGTGCATGCGAACGCCGCTTCCTGATCGTCGAATCGCCCGGAGTCGAGGACATGGTGCCACAAGGTTCCCCTCAGGCCTCGGAGTCTGATGCTACCGGCCCGTCCGCCCAATGCAATCCCGATCATCGAGCCCGATGAACTGCGACGGCGAGGGTTTGATGCTTGAATCGGCCTTCTTCCCGGATTAGCCTCGCCGGTCTTCATGAAGCCGGAAGAAAAGGCACGTCTGGGAATTGACCGGCAACTGGTCGCTTGCGGGTGGGCTATCCAGGATCGCTCCAGCCTGAACCTGTCCGCCGCGCGCGGCGTTGCCGTCCGCGCGGTCTCGATGAAGCGCGGCCATGGCGAAACCGATTATCTGCTCTATGCCGACGCCAAAGCCATCGGCACGGTCGAGGCCAAACCCGAAGGTTGGACGTTGCGTGGTGTCGAGGAGCAATCCGGCAAATACTCCGCTGGCCTGCCGCCCAACTTCCCCGCATGGTGCGATCCGCTCCCGTTCGCCTACGAAAGCACCGGTGTCGAAACCTGCTTTACCAACAAGCTCGAACCCGAGCCACGCAGCCGCGAAGTCTTCGCCTTTCACCGACCCGAAACGCTGGTTGCCTGGGTGCAAGAAGTCGCCCAACTCCGCGAGCGCCTCCTCCATCTGCCCCCGCTCATCACGCACTACCTCTGGCCGGCGCAGACCCGCGCTCTCAACGGCATCGAGCGCTCGCTCGCCCAAAACCGCCCCCGTTCGCTCGCTCAGGGCGCGACCGGCAGCGGCAAGACCTTCATTGCCGTCAACCTCGCCTATCGCCTCGTCAAGTTCGCCAACGCCCGGCGCATCCTCTTCCTGGTGGACCGCGGCAATCTTGGCCGCCAGGCGCTCAAGGAATTCCAGCAATTCATCGCGCCCGACGACGGCCGCAAGTTCACCGAGCTTTACAACGTCCAACACCTGCAATCGAACAATCTTGATCCCGTCAGCCGCATTTGCATCACAACGATCCAGCGCCTCTACTCGATGCTCAAAGGCGAAGCCGAATTGCCGCCCGACCTGGACGAGAAATCCGGCTTCGATGTCGCCGACGCCTTTTTCAAAGAGCCAATGCCCGTAGCCTACAATCCGCTGATTCCCATCGAGACGTTCGACGTGATCATCGTGGACGAATGCCATCGCTCCATTTACAACCTCTGGCGCCAGGTGCTCGAATACTTCGACGCTTTCTTGATCGGCCTCACCGCCACGCCCTCGAAAGAAACCTTCGGCTATTTCCACCAAAATCTGGTCACCGAGTATTCGCACGAGGAGGCCGTGGCCGATGGGGTCAACGTCAACTACGACGTTTATCGCATCCGCACCCAAATCACCGAACACGGCTCCAAAGTGGACGCCGGCTTCTTTGTCGATAAACGCCGCCGCCAGACCCGTAAAGTCCGCTGGGAAAAACTCACCGACGACCTCGAATACGACGGCAACCAACTTGACCGCGACGTGGTTGCGCCCGACCAAATCCGCACGGTCATCCGAGCCTTCCGCGACAAATTGTTCACCGAGATTTTTCCGGGGCGCAAGGACGTGCCGAAGACCCTCATCTACGCCAAGGACGACAGCCACGCCGACGACATCGTTGAAATCGTCCGCCAAGAATTCGGCAAGGGAAACGACTTCTGCAAAAAGATCACTTACAAGACGACCGGCGAGAGCACCGACGCGCTCATCGCCCAGTTCCGCAACAGCTACTTCCCCCGCGTTGCCGTCACCGTGGACATGATCGCCACCGGCACCGACATCAGGCCGCTGGAAATCGTTTTCTTCATGCGCTCAGTCCGGTCGCGCACCTTCTTCGAGCAGATGAAAGGCCGCGGCGTGCGGGTCATCTCCGACACCGACTTCCAATCCGTCACGCCTGACGCCCGCGCCAAGACCCATTTCATCATCGTGGATGCTGTGGGCGTGTGCGAGCGGGACAAAACCGATTCGCGCCCGCTGGAGCGCAAACGCTCCGTGCCGTTCGACCAGCTCCTTGAAGCCGTCGCCTTCGGCCAGCGTCAGGAGGACCTGCTCACCTCCGTTGCCGCCCGCCTTGCGCGCCTGGAACGCCAACTCGAACCGAACGAGCACGCCGAGATTCAGATGCTCGCGAACAACGTGCCGCTCTCCGCCGTCACGCGCCAACTCCTCGACGCGCTGAACCCCGACCGCGCCGTCGAAACCGCCAAGACCCAGTTCAAGACCACCGCACCGACACAGGAACAAATCAAGCAAGCCGGCAAGGAACTGGTGGAAAGCGCCGTCGCGCCCATCGCCACGAATCCCGCCTTCCGCAACCGGCTCATCGAGCTTCAAAGAGAAAAAGAGCAGACGATTGACACCGTCAGCAAAGACCGCGTCCTCGCGGCGGGCTTCGACGCGAATGCCCTCGACGCCGCGCGCGGCTTGGTGAACTCCTTCGAGCAATTCCTCACCGAGCACAAGGACGAGATCACTGCTCTGCAAATCCTCTACAGCCGCCCGCACCGGCAGCGGTTGAAGTTTGCCGACATCAAGGAACTCGCCGAAGCCATCGAGAAACCGCCGCGCCGCTGGACCACGCAAAACCTCTGGCACGCCTACGAGTTGCTGGACAAATCCAAGGTGCGCGGCAGTGGCAAGCACATATTGTCGGACATCGTCTCGCTCGTGCGCTTCGCCTTGCACGAGGATGAGACCCTTGCCCCGTTCTACGAGAGCGTGGACCAACGGTTCGCCAACTGGCTTGCCCAGCAGAAGGCATTGGGCCGGACGTTCACTGCCGACCAATTGCGCTGGCTCGAAATGGTTCGCGACCATGTGGCCACTTCGCTGGCGATTGAGCCGGACGATTTCGAGCTGTCGCCGTTCAACCAGCAGGGCGGTTTGGGAAAAGCCCACCAACTGTTCGGCAACACGCTCCCCACTCTGCTGGAGGAACTCAACCAGGTCCTTGCGGCATGAGCAACGACCTGACAAACACCGTGCGCAGGTTATGCACATTCCGTGTGGACAACCTGTGCCTGTCTGCTATACTGCTTTCAGCAAACCTGCCAAGCCTCTGGCTCTGCCAAGCTCAAACGTGGCGGGTTTTTCTTTTTTCGTGAGGGAGCGCGCGCATGAAATACACCAAGCCGCCTCTCACCTTTGAACAGCAAGCGGACCAGTTGCTTGCGCATGGGAATATCCAGAAATCCCGCTCGTGCCCATGAGCATTCTCGCCGACTGGAGAAATCATCCGCTCTGGCAATGACGCGAAATTCTCCAACCCCAGCCCAAACGGGGCGAAAGAAATCAGCCCAGGGCAAGGAGCGCTGCGACGCCGACCTGAGTCACGAGTTCCCAAACACGTCGAGCCATCGACACCCGAAAGAAAAGACGGACGGCAGATGGAAACGAGTCCGAATTGGCGACGCGCTCCGCCTTGTCAATGGAACAGCGTTTAAGCCAACGGACTGGACTCCCGATGGACTGCCGATAGTCCGCATCCAGAATCTCAACAATCCGGACGCCCCCTTCAATCGCTTCAACGGTGAGTTGCCAGAGAAGTTCCGGCTTCGCGGCGGCGAATTGCTTTTCGCGTGGTCGGGCACACCCGGCACTTCGTTTGGCGCGCATATCTGGCGAGGTGACGATGCTTGGTTAAACCAACACATCTTCAACGTCCTGTTCGACAAGAACGAGTGGGACAAGCGGTTCCTTCGGCTTGCCATCAATCAGAACCTCGCTGATTACATCCGCGCCGCGCACGGG
>JAJXZI010000305.1 GCA_021780115.1 bacterium
TCCGCCGAGGCCGAGGACGGCGCCGGGGAAATGATCCCGCAGCCGAGGGCGGGTGAAGCCGGGCCGGGGAAGGCGCTGCCGGCCTCGAAGCCGGAGGCGGCCCCGCCGCAAGCGCCGGCGGTTGGCGCACCGCCCAGGCCGCGACCGCTCACCGCGGAGGAAGTCAAGGCGCGGTATGGAGTCCCCTCGCCGCCGGCTCGGGGCAGGCCGGCCCTGGCGCCTCAGTAAACCAACACCAGCGCGGCGGCGGCGCGGACTTCTGGCACGATCTGCTCGAATGCGCGTTGCGGGGCCGGATGCGGGGGGTTCAACTATAACCCGGCGTTGTGGCCGGCGGAAAAATGCCCGCACTGCAATCGCGCGACGGTGCAGGGTTGCGACCACGCGCCGCAACGCCGCTGGCGGCATTTGAATGTGTGCCAGTTGCAATCAGAAATCGTCTGCGCCCTGCCGCGCGGTCGCTGTGTCGAATGCGACAAGGTTTATACCGTCCAGGCGCCCTGGGAAGGACGCAGTCGGGGGCTGATCCAGGAGTTTGAAGCCTTCGCGCAGACCGTAATGTGCGAAATGCCCGCGAGCAAAGCCGGAGAAATTCTGGGCGAAACCGATCAGAAGTTGGGGCGGGCGCGGTTCGCACACGTGGACGCCGCCTGGACCGCGTTGAGTTGGGACGGCGTGGTGTGGGGCGGCGCCGATGAGATGAACCGCAAGAAAGGTCACAACTACTTGACGGTGTTCGTGGGCTGGGTTGACGACGGCGTTTCTGGAAGGACTCAACAGTTTGTTTTCGGCGACCAAGCGCAAGGCTCGAGGATATCGCTCCACTGAACATCAAGCGGCGATGCTCTACTTTGTCGCTGGCAAGTTGGAAATTCCATACTATGACTAATTACCCATTACCAACGTCGAGGAACGACTTTTCTTCGCCCACCGCCAGTGCCAGCGATTCGGGCCTCCTCGGATTTCGGTTTTCGGATTTTGATTTTCCAACTAGCTTGCTGCCATGTCGTGCTTGCCGTTCGAGCTGATGCTCGCCCTCCGCTACCTGCGTCCCAAACGGACGTTCGTGTCGGTGATCACGCTCATTTCGGTGCTCGGTGTGACGCTGGGCGTGGCGGTGTTGATGATCGTCATCAGCGTGATGAGCGGCTTCGACCGGGAGTTGCGCGACAAGATCCTCGGCTTCAACACGCACATGAAAGTGCTGGCGGCGGGCGACAACATGCGCGGTTACGCGGCCGTCATGGCCACCGTCGCGTCGAACCGGAACGTGCGGGGCGTTTCGCCGTTCGTGATGGGGCCGGTCTTGGTGGAGGCGCAGGTCAAGGAAGGGGAGTCTTCGGAGGTTGCCGCACCGTACGTGCGCGGCGTCGAGCCGACGACGGAAAGCAGCGTGAGCGTGCTGCCGACCAGCGTGGTGGAGGGAAAGTTCGATCTGAGCGGGCACGGGCTGCTGGTCGGCGTCGAACTCGCCCGCTTCCTGCACCTGCACGTGGGCGACCACGTGGCGGTGTACTCCCCCAAGGATTTCGAGCGGATGAAGAAGGCGCGCAGCCACCCGCAGGCGGAGGAGGCGGTGTTGCCGGAGGATTACGTGGTGCGCGGCATTTTCGACGTGGGATACTTTGAATACAACGCCTCGGTGATGGTCACGTCGCTGGAGAACGCGCAGGAGCTCTACGATTTGGACGACCGCGTCCACGGCCTGCTGGTCATGCTCAACGATCCGTATCAGGCCGACGCGGTGCGCGCGCAATTGCTGGCCGCCCTCGGCCCGGAATACCGCATCAGCATCTGGACGGAGGAGAACTCGGCCATCCTGGGCGCGCTGGTGGTGGAGAAAAACATGATGTTCTACCTGCTGTTCTTCATCATGATCGTGGCCGCGCTGTGCATCATGAGCGCGCTGATTACGTTCGTGGTGCAGAAGACCCGCGAGATCGGCATGCTCAAGGCGCTGGGGGCGACGAACCCGCAGGTGGCCCTGCTCTTCCTGAGTCAGAGTGCGATGGTCGGGATCCTGGGCGTGGTCGCCGGCTTCGGTCTGGGGATGCTGGCGATTTCCTACCGGAACGAGTTTCTCCATTTCATGAATCGCGTGACCGGGTTCGAGCTGTTCCCCGCGTCCATCTACGGTTTCTGGGAGTTGCCCGCCCTCATCATGCCGCGGGACATCGCGTTGATCTGCGGCAGCGCGCTGGTGATCTGCCTGCTGGCCGGGCTGGTGCCCGCGTGGAACGCCAGCCGTCTGCAACCGGTGGAGGCCCTGCGCCATGAGTGAACCGCTCGTGCGCGCCCAGGGCGTCCACAAATCCTACCGTCTGGGCCGGCAATCACTCGAAGTCTTGCGCGGCGTGTACCTGACGGTGAACCGCGGCGATTTCCTGGCCCTGCGGGGCGCGTCCGGCGCCGGCAAAAGCACGTTGCTTCACCTCCTGGGCGGACTGGACACCCCCAGCGCGGGCGCAATCTGGTTCGACGGCCACGGCCTGGCCCAACTGCCGGGCGCGGGGCTGGCCCGGCTGCGCAACCGCCAGATCGGTTTTGTCTTCCAGGCCTACCATCTGCTGCCCGAGTTGGACGCCCTGGAGAATGTCTGTCTCCCGGCGCGCATTGCCCGGGTCGCGGCCTCGGCCGCCCGGGCGCGGGGCCAGGAGTTGCTGGCGCGCGTCGGCCTCCAGGACCGGATGGAGCACCGGCCCTACGAGCTTTCCGGGGGCGAACAGCAGCGGGTCGCCATCGCGCGGGCTCTCATCAACGCGCCGGAACTGGTGCTGGCCGACGAGCCGACCGGCAACCTCGACTCGCACACCGGCGAAGGCATCATCGAACTGCTCTGCTCACTGCACGACGAGCGCAAGGCCACCCTGCTCATTGCCACCCACGACGCCAAGGTGGCCGCCCGCGCCCCGAAGGTCGTGGAACTGGCGGACGGTCAAATCGCGCCCGCCTGAAACGGAAACGGCGGCCCGCCGAGCCGAGCCGCCGAGCCGCCGTTGAGAGGGCCGGCTCCCCGGAGGCGGGAAAGCCAAGCCGCCCGCGTTCACATGTCGAAAGGATTGCTGTTGAGCAACACCGGCGCGTGGCGGTAGCGGTAGAATTGCGGGCCGGGCTGGACCTCGACGTAGTAGGGCGACGCGGCGGACGGCAGATCGGTGTACGGCCCGGTCACAGCATCGGCGGACTGGAGAACGGCGGCGCCGGACTGCCAGCTCACCGTGAGGCCCGGCACCGGCGGGGCGTCGAAGCTGAACCGCACCTGGAGCGTGCTGGGGTCCACCACGGCAGCGGTGCTGACCACCGACGCGATTTCCGCCTGGGTCAGCTCCCGGCTATAGACGCGGAAGTCGTCCATCAGGCCGTCGTACGGCCGCCATTGGCTGTCGTGCGAGCGTCCCAGTTCGATTTCCTGGCCGGCGGGCCAAGTCCACGCCCCGGCATTGTCCCCGCCGGAGTCGGGCGCGCCATCAATGTAGAGGTTGACGAGGCCGCCACTGGTCTGCTCATAGACGAAAGCGATATGATGCCAGTTCGTGTCGGACACGGCCCGCGTCGAACTGAAATCGCCGAAGGCCCCGGACGGCGAATGCACCAGGATCGTGCCGTCATCCGCTTGCACCAGATCGACCCCGGAGCCGGCGAGCCGGTCGAACAACATGGCTCCTTTGCTGCCGCTGTTGGTGACCGTGCCGGCGGAGCGCATCCAGAACATGATGGTGCCGACGCCGGAATCGAAGTTGGTCGTCGCCGAGGTCGGCAGGACGATTTGCGCCGCGTTGGTGGCGGCAAACTGCATCACGCCGACGCGATTGGTCCCCGCGCTGTCCACACTGGACGCCAGCCAGGTCGCGCCGAAATTCTCACCGTCGTCCTTGGTTCCGGAGGGTTTGGAGTCCAGGACAAACGTGGGTCCGGGCGTAATGGCGAGCCGGTCCACGGTTACGGTGGCCACCTTGCTG
>JAJXZI010000122.1 GCA_021780115.1 bacterium
CCGCCGTCCGCAGTCAATTCGATCCGGTCCTGCGCGGGCTGGTACTGGCCGGTGGCCGGGTCAAGGTAGTTCAGGCCCGAGGCGATTTCCACGTAACGGTGCGGAACGTTCGTGACCGCGCCGGTGACGGCGTTGGTTACTGGCTCGGTGGCCTCCCAGGTGGTGGACAGCCCATCGCGGGCGGTGGCCTGCCAGGTCAGGGCCGTGGGCGGAAAAGCCGGATTGGCGCCCGAGGGCGGCGCGGTTTGGGCTGGGAGCAACCCGGCGCTAAGCGCCAGGGTGGCGAGGCTCACAACAAGGGAAAGAGACAGGTTTAGCGTTTTCATGCGGCCGATTATACCCGGGCCGGATTCTCGCGGTAGTCGGCTAAACAGCCGACACCCCCCGCGCCGGCGCGGTGCGGGCACAGGGGCGGAAGCGGGCTGCCCGGCGAGGCCGTCAGCGCCAGGAACGCCGCGAACAGGCGCGCCAGCAGCGCCGCCCCGTTATGCACGCCTAGCTTCTGGTGCATCCCCTCGACATGCGTGTGGATCGTCCGCGTCGAGAGGTTCAGGTCCGCGGCGATGGCGGACTCCTTCTGGCCCGCGCAGAGCCGGCAGACGATCTGCACCTCGCGCGGCGAAAGCCCCAGCCTCCGCCCCAGTTCCTTCCAGGCGGAGGCGCCGACAAGGCCGTTCCCAGCGGCCACCCACAGCGGCCGCGGTGAGTCTGCTCTGGCCGTCGGCCTGGTTCTGCCCGACGAAACGCTCATATACTGCACCGGGGTCGCGCCCCAACCCCGTCTGACCGGGGAGGACGCCCCGCATTTGTTTAGCGGCGCGCGGCCATCCTGGCCGCAGCGGCTACCGCCCTCCGCGCCGGCGAGAAAACCTGAGGCCCTTCCCGACTCCAACGGACGGCGGCCAGGATGGCCGCGCGCCGGTGCTCAACCCATGCGACGCCCCTGAATGTTTTGCGGTTACCGCCGCCTAGGTGGCCGGGAAGGAAAAACCGCATCTGACGCAAAACCTGTTATTTTTCAGGCAATTCCGCAGAAGCGGCGTGCGCGCGGATGCCATCCGCGCACGCGCGGTCAGCAGGCGCGTACGCGAAACTCACCCCCGCGCATACGCGCGCTCCCGGAACCAGCCCGCCGGCTATCCCCCGCATAAGCGGCCGGTATCGGCGCACGGGAAAAGACCGTCGAGGGGCGCGCTCCCCCATGCGACTTTGGCTTCGGCGGGGCCAGCCGATGCGCCAAGGGGCACGTCCACAAGGTGCCCACGCGAGTCCGCAACGGGGGGCGGGATTTTGCTGGAACCCCGCAGACGGGCAAATCGGGCCCCAGATCTACTCCGTGGGGCAAGCCGAACCGCTGGCAGAAACAACCACTGCATGGCTCGCATTCCTAACCGAAGACCTGGCGGCTGCCAAGGTAATATAATTGGCCGTGGGAAACGCGCGCATCGCAATTTCTTGCAGATGGGAGGGACGGCGCGCGGCGCCGTCCGCGTCCGAGCGAAGGCGAGGACGCAACGAACATGGCGGGACACACGCTTGTCTCGCGATTCCGTCGCCCCTGCGCTTTGCTGGGCGACGGGCACAGCGCAGCGCGCTGTCCCTACCCGCGAACAGCCAAGCCGTAAAAATGAGATGCGCGCTCCGGGAGGTTGGGGGGAGATTTCGCGCCTTGACGTCCGGCGGGCCGGTGTTAAGCTGACGCCGTGAATTCGGGCAGTCAGCAAGTCAATCGCAGTTTTACCGGCTTCTTTTTTTACTTTTGGCCGGAAGGCTGGGGCTTGCGGCTGCGTTGAACTGTAGTCACCCAAAACCGCCGCAGGTCCCCCCTGCGGCGTTTTTGTTCCGCAGGCGCACCCCGGTCAACCCAACAAAACCATGATTGTCGTTCTCAAACCCGGCCTCTCGAAGAAAGACGAAAGCGCCGTCCTGAAAGAAATCCGCCGGCTTGGCTACCGGCCGCACGTCATCCGCGGCGTCGCCCGCACCGTCATCGGCGCCATCGGCGACGAGCGCACCCACCAATCGCTGGAGGCGCTCGGCAACTGGCCGCAGGTCGAGCAGGTGATGCCCGTGCAAAAGCGCTACAAGTTCGTCAGCCGCGAGGCCCACCGCGCCGACTCGACCGTGCCGGTCCGCGAGCATCTTATCGGCGGGAAGAAGCTGCACGTCATGGCCGGGCCGTGCTCGGTGGAGGACGAGCGGCAGTTGCTGACCACGGCCGAGGCGGTGCGCCAGGCCGGGGCGACCATCTTGCGCGGGGGCGCCTTCAAACCGCGCACCTCGCCGTACGAGTTCCAGGGATTGGGCGAAAAGGGCCTCAAACTGCTCGCCAAGGCCCGCCGTGTCACCGGCCTGGCGATCATCACCGAATTGCTCGCCGAGGCGCACGTCGAACTGGTCGCTGAATACACGGACATCATTCAGATCGGCACGCGCAACGCGCAGAATTTCCAGCTCCTCATCGCCGCGGCGAAGACTGGCAAGCCCATCCTGCTCAAACGCGGCCTGGCGATGAAGATCGAGGAGTGGCTGCTGGCGGGCGAGTACGTGCTGGCGAACGAAAACCCGCATCTCATGTTCTGCGAGCGCGGCATCCGCACCTTTGAAACCTACACCCGCAACACGCTCGACCTGGCCGCCATCCCCATCATCAAACAGGAATCGCACCTGCCGATCGTGATTGATCCCAGCCAGGGCGCGGGCCGGGCGGACCTGGTCATCGCCATGTGCAAGGGCGCGGTGGCGATGGGCGCGGACGCGCTCTTGATCGAGGTGCATCCGAACCCGGCCGAGGCGTGGAGCGACGGCGTCCAGCAGGTGTCCCTGGACCAGTTTGCGCGGTTGATGCAGGAATTGCGGCCGTTCATCGCCGCAGCCGGGAGGGAATGAAAATCCGAAATCCGAACCGCGACGGCTGACCCACGGACGGCCGCGTAAATTTGCTCGCCGCCCGCGTTGGCATCGGTGAGAAAGGCGGAGTGGTTTCTGCGACTGATCAACCTTCACGCACGGTGCCGGGCCTCGAAGAACTGAAGCCGCGTCTGGCGGCGGCGCTGGAGCGGGCGACCCGCGAGTTGCTCGCGGAGCGCACGGCGGCTTGGCATTGGGCCGGCGAATTGTCCAGCAGCGCGTTGTCCACGGCGACGGCGGTGATTGCTCTGGCGATCAGCGGGCGGGAGTCCAATGTCAAAGCTCCCCTGACGGGATTGGGAATTTCAAATCTGGAATCTCAAATCCGCGCCGGCCTCGAGTGGCTGGCGCGCCACGCCAACGCCGACGGCGGCTGGGGCGACACAATCCGCAGCGGGAGCAACATCAGCACCACCGCGCTCTGCTGGGCGGCGTTCGGAGCGGTGCCGGGGGCGGACGCGGAGTTTCGCCCAATCGTCGCCGGTGCCGAGCGCTGGCTCGCGGAGCGGGCCGGCGGTCTGGCACCGCAACCGTTGGCCGGGGCGATCTTCCGGTGCTACGGCGCCGACCGCACGTTCTCGGTGCCGATCCTTACCGCCTGTGCTTTGGCGGGCCGGCTGGGGACGGGCCGGGAGGCCTGGTGTTGGGTGCTGCCGCTGCCGTTCGAACTGGCGGCCTGTCCGCACCAATGGTTTGCCGCGCTGCGGTTGCCGGTGGTGAGTTACGCGTTGCCCGCCCTGATCGCCATCGGCCAGGCACGGCATTTCCACCGGCCGGCGCGCAACCCGATCCCGCGCCTGGCACGCCACCTGGCCCGCGGGCGGACGCTGCGGATTTTGTCAGGAATCCAGCCCACGAACGGCGGTTTTCTTGAAGCCACTCCGCTCACCAGCTTCGTGGTGATGAGCCTCGCCGGCAGCGGACAGGCCGGCCATGCGGTCACGCGGCGCGGCGTGGAGTTTCTCCGCAACGCCCAGCGCGCCGACGGGAGCTGGCCCATCGATACCAATCTGGCCACTTGGCTGACGACGCTCGCCGTGAACGCGCTGGGCGACTCTGAAACTTGGCACGCGAAAACCGGGACGGACGCGGACCAGGCGTCGGGTACCGCGCGTCACGCCGTCCTAGACTGGCTGCTCGCCCAGCAGTACCGGGTCAAGCATCCCTACACGCACGCCGCACCGGGCGGTTGGGCGTGGACGGACCTGCCCGGTGGCGTGCCCGACGCGGACGACACGGCTGGTGCGCTGCGGGCGCTGGCGGTACTGGAGCCGGCGGACCACGGCAGGCAGAACGACAAGCTGCGTTCCTCGGCCAGCGCGGGTGTCGCTTGGCTGCTGGATTTGCAGAATTCGGATGGCGGCGTGCCGACCTTTTGCCGCGGCTGGGGCAAACTGCCGTTTGACCGCAGCAGCGCGGACATCACGGCCCATGCGATCCGCGCCTGGCTGGCCTGGCTGGGCGAATTGCCGGAGCCGTTGCGCGACCGGACCCGGCAGGCGCTCCGGCGGGCCGTCGGTTTCCTGGCGCGAACCCAACGGTTGGACGGCGCCTGGGCGCCGCTCTGGTTCGGCAACCAATTCGCGCCCGACGACCAGAATCTGACCTACGGTACCGCACGGGTTGCTGGCGCGCTGGCGGAGCTGGAGCGGCGTGTCGAGGTTGGCGTCGGCTTGCCGGAGCACCTGCACCGAGCCAGCCTCAGTTGGCTCGTGCAGGCTCAGAACCCCGACGGTGGTTGGGGCGGCGCGCCCGGCGTGGCGTCGTCGGTCGAAGAAACGGCCCTGGCGGTCGAAGCGCTGGCGTCCGGCCGGATCCAGCACCTGCCGGAGGTGGCGCCGGCGCTGGAGCGCGGCGCGGCGTGGCTGGTGGAGCGGGTCGAATCCGGCGCGTGGCGCGAGCCGTCGCCGATTGGATTCTACTTCGCGAGACTGTGGTACTTCGAGCGACTGTATCCGCTCATTTTCACCGTCGGCGCGTTGGAGCGCGCCGCGAAGACCGCGTGCGCCGACTCCGCCCACAGTCCGTGATTTTCTCTCTGGCGGGGCAGGGGAGCGTGCCGTCGGGGCTTCACTTGTCCCGCTGCAACAGGTAGGCCGCCAGGGCCTCCAAGGCGGCCGCCCGGCCCCGGAAGGGTTTCAACGCTGCGAACGCGCGGCGGGTGAGCCGCTCGGCGATGCGCCGGGACTGCTCCAAGCCAACAATCGCCGGATACGTCGCTTTCTGGCTGGCGGTGTCCTTGCCGGCGGTCTTGCCGAGTTGCTCGCTGGTCTGCGTGACATCCAGGATGTCGTCGATGATCTGAAAGGCGAGGCCCACGTGGTAGCCGAAGTCAGTGAGCGCCCGGAGTTGCGCCGGGGCGCAATTGGCGCTCATGCCGCCCAGCCGCACCGAGCAGCCGAGCAGCGCCGAGGTCTTGCGTTCGTGGATGTAGCGGAGCTGGCCGGCCGAAATCTTCCGCCCCTCCGCCTCCAGGTCGGCCACCTGCCCGGCGATCAGTTGCAGCGAGCCGCCGGCCCGCGCGAGTTCCAGGACCACGTCGCGGTGCGAGTAGCGCGGCCAACCGGCGCATTGGGCGGCGATTTCAAAGGCCTGCGTCAGCAGCGCATCGCCCGCGAGCACGGCGATGCCCTCGCCAAAGACTTTGTGGCTTGTCGGCTGGCCGCGGCGGAAATCATCATCATCCATTGCGGGCAAATCATCGTGGATCAGCGAGTAGGTGTGGACACACTCGACGGCGCAGGCCAGCGGGATGGCGTCCCGCTCGTCCCCGCCGCAGGCGGCGGCGGCGGCCAGGCACAGCGCGGGGCGCATCCGTTTGCCGCCGGCGAAGAGCGAGTAGTGCATGGCGCGGTGGATGGTGGACGGCCGGGCCGTTGCTGGCGGAAGGAAGCGTCGGAGCGCGGCGTTGACGGCCGCCGCGCGGGTCTCCAGAAAGCGCGGCAGGTCAAAGGGGCGTTGGGGGTTTCGGGACTTCGGTTTGGAGTGCGCTGACATGCGCCGCGTTTTAGGGAATGGCCGGCGGTGAAGCAAGCGCGGAGTGCCGGATGGCAAGGTTTCCGCATCTCCGAGCGACGGGGCGTCCTCGCCTCGAAAGCTGCCCGAAAGTCAGGACGAGGGGCGCCGTGCGACCAACGAGCATCGGCCGGGCACGACGGAGATTGTATTGGTGCCGGCGAGAATCTGCTGGCGAATTCCGCTTGGGAGTCTAGCTTGCTGAGAAATTCTGTGTTATGAGCAAGTTCGCGTTTTTCTCGCGCATCCTGACGGTTGCCGCTACGGCGGCGCTGTCAAGCCTCACCACCTTCGCCCAGATGCCAACCGGCTCGCCGGCGGGGGTTGATGCCACGCTCGCCCAACTCTTCGGCAACATCACCGCCTTTTCCGCCCAGGCGGACGTGCGGGTGCTGGACAAAGACCAGCAGGAGACCATGACCACGCCGATGGCCTTTGCCTTCCGCGAACAGAAGGTGCGGGTGGACATTGACCTCTCCAAACTCAAGAGCAAGCAAGTCTCGGCGGCGGCGGCCCAGCAACTCAAACAGATGGGGATGGAACAAGTCACCAGCATCATCCGGCCCGACAAGAAACAGATGTACATCGTCTATCCCGCTTTGCAGTCCTGCGTCACGATGCCCCTCCCCAAGGAGGAAGTCGCGGCCATTGACAAGCCGCCCAAGGTCGCCAAAACCGAGCTGGCCCGGGAGACGCTCGACGGCCATCCCTGTGTCAAAAACAAGGTCACCTTGACCGATGACAAGGGCCAGACGCGGGACGCCGTGACTTGGAACGCGAGTGATCTTAAGGACTTTCCGGTCCAAATCCAAACGGCCGAGAAGGACAACACGCTGATCATGCACTTTTCGCGGGTGAAGTTCGAACGGCCGGACGCCCAGCAGTTCGAGGCGCCGACCGGCTACACCCAGTACGCCGACATGCAGGAGATGATGATGGGCGTGATGAAAAAGATGCTGGGCGGTTCAGGTGGCAAGTAGCCCCACCCGGCGGCCAGCGCCGACCGCGGTTAACAGGCAGACGAGGTGCCATCTGCGAACTGGCGCGTGCCGGCGGAAATATTCAGGGGCCAGCGCCACGGTATTGTCCGCGGGCTAGCCACCATCACGTCTGCCGCGCGCTGATTAACGCCATGCCATCATGAAAATCACCAACCTCAACCCGGACACCGAAATTGGCGCCAGCGCCTGGCTGGTGGAACTCGAAGGCCACCGGCTGTTGCTCGACGCCGGGATGCACCCCAAACGCGAAGGCCGCGCCGGCCAGCCGCTCTTCGATCTCGTCCGCGGCCGGGAGGTGGACGCCATTGCGCTTTCCCACTGCCACCACGACCACCTGGGCGCCCTCCCGGTGGCCGTGCGCCATTTTCCCCAGGCGCACGTGCTCATGAGCGAGTTGAGCTATTTCCTGGCCGAGCGCGTCCTGCACAACTCGGTCAACGTGATGATCCGTCAGCGGGATGAACTGGGCCTCAAGGAATACCCGCTCTACAGCCACGACGAGGTGGAAGATCTGGCGCCGCGCTTTCAGGGCTTCCGCTACAACCGCGAAGTCGATTGGGCCGCGTTCCACAAGGCGCGGGCCGGGGCGCCCTCGCCCACCCTTGAATTCTACGACGCCGGCCACACGCTCGGCTCCGCCGGGATCATGGTGCGCGGCCGCAAGGAAACCCTGTTCTACACCGGCGACGTGTGCTTTCACGACCAGACCCTCCTGCGGAGCGCGCGGTTTGAAGACGTGCGGGCGGACGTGCTCGTCATGGAAACCACCCGCGGCAACCGCGCCACGCCGCCCGGCTTCACCCGCGAGAAGGAGATCGAGCGGCTCACCGTGGCCATCGAGCGAGTGCTCAAACGCAAAGGCTGCGTGCTCCTGCCGACGTTCGCCCTCGGCCGCACGCAGGAAATCCTGGCGCTGCTGGCGCTGCTGATGCGCTCCGGCCGGCTCAAGCCCCAGCCGGTTTTCATCGGCGGACTGGGCCGGGTGTTCACGGAAATCTACGACCTGGAAGCCCATCGCACCCACCGCCAGCACAGCGGCCTGCAATTGCGCGAGGCCCTCAACCTTATCGTCCTCGAACACGGCCAGGTGGAGAAAATGAAGCTCAGCGGCGGACGCATCTTCGTCGTCACCTCCGGGATGATGAACGAGAACACCGCCGCCCATAACTTGGCCGCGCGGATGATCGGCGACCCGCGACAGGCGATCTTCTTCGTTGGGTATGCCGATCCGGACACGCCCGGCGGCCGGTTGCGCGCCGCCCAGCGGGGGGAAACCTTCACCCTCAGCCCCAGCGCGGGCCAAGTCACGTTGAATTGCGAGTTGGACCACTTCGACCTGACCGCCCATGCCAACCGCGAGGAGTTGCTCGACTTCGTGGGCGAGGTGGAGCCGCGGGCCGTCCTGCTGGGCCACGGCGGCGACGCCTCGCGCCGCTGGTTCGCCGAGCAAATCCACGCCCGGCATCCGAAAACCAAAATCATCCAACCGACGCCGGGACAAACGGTGGAAGTTTAGCGAAGTCCGAACAGGCCAGACCACTCGCGGGCCGGCTCGACCTTCCCGATCTCGGGTTCCGTTGGCCCCGTCAGAGGGTCAGGGCAGAGCCTCCGGCTCCCGCTCGGCTGCTTTCGCAGGCGCCTCCGCCGTCTGCTCCGGCACCGCGGCGGTGCCGGAATCCACCGGTTCATTCTCGGGCGGTGGCGCCGCTTCCAGCGCCACCAGCGCCGGGCGCACGAGCCGGCCCTGGAACGCGAGGCCCGGCCCCACGGTTTCCTTGACGCGCGCGTCGTCGGGTGCCGGCGCTTCGCCGTCCACCTGTTTGTGCCGTTCGTCGTCGAACGCCTCGCCGGGTTGCGCCTCGAACAGCACCAGTCCGACCCGCCGCGCGATGTCCCGGCAGGCGTGCTGGAAGGCGCCGATCTGCTCGGCGACCTCGGGTTTGCTGGAGCGCGCGGCGGCCTGATGGAGCGCGAACACGTGGTCGAGAATCCGCACCACCACCTGCAGCCACTCGCCCTCGTTGCGGCGGAGTTTCTCCACCTCCAACCGGAGCGTGGCCTTCTCGGCATCGTTGGCCTTCTTCAGAAACTCGGTGAACTGGGCGACCTCAGTGGTCATGCGTTCGGCAATCTCCTTCGCCGCCCGCTGGGTCTGCGCGGCCTGGTCCTGCACGCCATGCCATTGCGCCGTGGCGGCGCCCACGTTTTTGGCGACGCTTTCCAGGTTCTGCAGTTGCTTGAGCGTGAGCGCGAGCACATCGGTCTCGGCCAGCCGGACCACCGCCCGGTACTCCAGGACAAACGGCACCGCGCCCAGGATTGCCCCCAGTCCGACGGCCCCGGCGCACAGCGCGATGGCCCGGAGCGCCAGCGGCGATGGCCCTTGCCAGACCGTCAGCACGACGATGCCCAGTAGCAGGAGGTCGCCCACGATGAACGGCCACTTGGCAAGCCTCGGAGTTATTGGCTGACTCATGTCGCCCGCAGTTTAGGGGGAAGGCCGCGCCCAGTTCAAGGACGCGAAGAGGCGCGGCGGCGGTTCCCGGCCGCAGCATTTCCGGCCCAAGGCCGGCCCAGCCCTTCGGCTGGCGACCATCCAGATCGTCGGAGGTGTCCGGCAGGGCAGGGCGGCCAATCCCGGTGTTGCTTTGCGCAGCGGTTGGGCCAATACTGTCGGCCTTATGCGTTCATTGATTCGCTTTCTCGGGATGGCGTCGCTCACCCTGCTGGCCTCACTCGGCGTGACGCCCGCCGCGCCGGTCCCGCCGCTCAAGGCGTTGCTCATTTGCGGCGGTTGCTGCCATGACTACGCAGCCCAGAAAGACTTGCTGAAGCAGGGGATCGAATCCCGCGCCGTCGTGCAGGTGGATATCGTCTATTCGCCGGACCAGACTACCGCGACGCGCTTTGCGATGTACGAGAAGCCCGATTGGGCCAAGGGCTACGACGTAGTCATCCATGATGAATGCACCTCCGACGTGAAGGATCTGGCGTACGTCCGCAACATCCTGGCCGCGCACCAGAGCGGGGTGCCCGCTGTCAACCTCCACTGCGCCATGCACTGCTACCGCACGGGCACCGATGACTGGTTCAAGTTCCTCGGCCTCCAGTCCAGCGGCCACGGGGCGCAGCGTCCCATCTCGGTGAGCCTCGTCACCACGCCCCATCCGATCACCGACGGTCTGTCCGGCTGGACGACGGGCAACGAGGAACTCTATAACAACGTGAAGGTCTTCGACACCGCCACCCCGCTCGCCCGCGGCCAGCAGGAGACCGACGGCAAGGTCAGTGATTACGTGGTCGTGTGGGTCAACAACTATGGCGGCACGCGCGTCTTTAACACCACGCTGGGGCACAATAACCGGCTCGTGGCCGACCCGCGCTACCTCGACCTCGTCACGCGCGGCCTGCTCTGGTCCTGCGACAAACTCAACGCCACTTACTTGAAACCGTTCGCCACCGGGGCCAAGTAGCGGCGGCGACGCCTGCTTGGCCGTGCATGGAACCAAGGGTGGTCATGCACGGTTCGGGCAACGGTCCCGACGGATAACCCGTCTGCCCGGCCGGGCGTACGCCGAGCCAGCCTCTCCGCCGAACTTCAACCGGCGAACTCCGACCGGGCCAGCGCGCGGTCGAGGCGCTGAAAAACCTTCTCCTTCCCCAGCACCGCCAGCAGATGGTAGAGGCTCGGGCCGGCGGTGTTGCCGGTGCAGGCCAGGCGCGTCGGATGCACCAGTACGCCGACCTTCACGCCGAGTTCAACGGCGGTGCTTTTCAGCGCAGCTTCGAGCGCGCCCGGATCGAAGGATGAAAGTCTGGCGAAGGCGTCGCGCAGCTTAAGCAACCGCGGCTTGTTCTCCGGCGTGAAGTCCTTCTTCACCCCCTCCGGCTGGTAATCGAACTGGTCCGTGAAGTAGAACCCGCCGTAGGCTGGCAGTTCGCTGAACAGCCTGAACTTGCCTTTGCACGTGTCAAGGGCGGCCTTCACGTATTCGAGCGGGAATGCGTTGGTGTCGCAGCCCGCCTTGGCCAGCGCGTGGACGGACAGCTCGTAGAACCGATCCTCGCTCATCTCGCGTACATATTCACCGTTCAACCAAAGCAGCTTGTCGGCGTCGAACCGGGCGTTGTGTCGGAGCACCTGCGGCAGGTCGAAGATCTCCACGACCTCCGCGAGCGACATTTTCTCGCGGTTGCCCTTGGGCGACCAGCCTAGCAGGCAAAGGTAGTTGACGACGGCCTCGGACACATAGCCGCCCCCTAAGTAGGCGGTCATCAAAGCGCCTTGGTCGCGCTTGCTCATCTTGCTGCCGTCGGCGTTCAGGATGAGCGGGATGTGCGCGTACTGCGGCGGCGGGACACCAAAGGCGCGGAAGAGCGCGATGTGCTTGGCGGTGTTCGCCAAGTGGTCCTCACCGCGGATGACGTGCGTGATGCCCATCTCCAGATCGTCCACGACGTTCGTGAGGTGGAACACCGGCTGACCGTCCGATCGGACGATGACAAAATCCGGATCGGCCTCCTCGCGGTCGGTGAGTTGACGGACGACGTCGCCGACAATCAGGTCTGGGATGGTGATCGGCTCGCGGGGCATCTTGAATTTTACGGCGCCCTCGTGCGCATAGGCCAGGCCATGAACGAGCAGCGCTTCGACGCGGCGCTGGTAATTCTCGCGGCGCTGGCTTTGGAAGTACGGGCCGCGATCGCCTTTGTAGGGCCCGGTGGCGTCGCCGGTGAGCGGGCCTTCGTCCCAATGCAGGCCCAGCCAACGCAGGCCGTGGAGGATCACCTCGACGGCCTCATGCGTGTTCCGGGCGGTGTCCGTGTCCTCGATGCGGAGGAGGAACGAGCCGCCCGTGTGGCGGGCATAGAGCCAATTGAACAGCGCCGTCCGGGCGCCCCCGATGTGGAGGAAGCCCGTTGGACTCGGCGCAAAGCGGACGCGCGGTTTCATGCTGGTATCATTCTGGACGGTCTCGTGTCTTCGACGACCGCACCGACGATACCGGCTGCTGCTGGGACATCAAGGCCAAGCGACACACAACCGATCCCCGCTCGTTGAACCGCAGTGCCAGCGCCCCGGCTTCGCTGAAGGCGACGGCCGGCCCGTCGCGATTGAGGTGGCGTGACGGATCGGCCGGGTCACAGAACGGGCAAGACGCAAAACCGTGGATAAGCCACAACCAAGTTATTTATTAAGGAGTGCATAAGTAAATGGATATTTTATTGCGCGGCGTAAGCAGTCATCGGCAATTGAAAGAAGGAGCGTATCTTGCGCGGCAATCCTTTCAAGCCGCCCAAATGAGCCGTCACTTTGTTTTCCAAGTCCTGGCCGTCGAGAATTTCACTCCGCCCCAGCCCCTGCTTCACGTCGCGCCACACTTGTTCGTCCGGATTGATCTCCGGGCTGTAGGGCGGGAGAAAAAACAGCTTGAGTCGTCCCCCAAAACTCTCGACGCACGCTGGCACCTTTTTCGCCTTGTGCATCGGATGGCCATCCAAAATCAGAAAGACCGGGCGTTTGGCTCGATACATCAGCCGCCGCAAAAACTCGCACACCCGCTCGGCGTTGATCTTGCCTTTGACCACCATGAACCGCAACAGTCCCCGCGCGCCGATCGCCGAAAGCAGGCTCAAACTAAAACGCTGGCCGCTGCTCATCACGATCGGCGTCTGGCCTTTGGCTCCCCAAGTGGTGCCGCTGTGGTGATCCGAGCGCACGGCCGATTCATCGCCTAAGTAGATTTCCGCCTTGATTTTACGGGCTTGCACGCGTATTTGTGGATACTGCCGCCGCAACCATTTCTCCACCAGCGCCGGATTTTGCTCGTAAGCCACGTAGAGTGGATGTTGCGCCGTCAAGCCCAGTTGCGCCAGCAGGCGTCCGACCGACGCCCACACTCAGCCGGAGGCCAAACCGGTCCTGGATCAGTTTGGCGATCATGGCCCGCGTCCAGAGCGCGAAGTCAAACTTGAGTTGCAGCGGATTCTTCAGGGTCACGGTTCGATTAATCCAGCGCAATGGCGAGCCGGTGAGTGTGCGCGGACGGCCCGGAATCGGTTTGGCGCGCAGCGCATGCCCCCCCCGCCCGATACATCGCCAGCCAGTTATAGATGGCGGCGCGCGAAACGCCAAAAACCTGGCAGACGACTTCAGGGCTTTCGCCGTCTTGTACCCGCTGGACGGCGCGCAGGCGCATTTCTTCGAGGGTTTTATGATCCAGTTTGCGCGCATCTCGGGTAACGTTGACCATACGCCTAATGACAACACACCGGCAACATTATGTCAACATACTTATGCGCTCATTAAAAATGTAAATCCGAAAGGACATATTAACTAGCCCTAAAACAAGCGAGTGTGTGCATCGGGTGCGTTGCAAAAAAATCCCGAGACTCGGGTTTGCAGGTTATTTGCCATGGCATATCTAGAACCTCCATGCGCACCGCCTCCAAGGTGTCCATCAAACCGGGTTACGCCCATTCATCACACGGAGTCCATCATCGGGTCGCTGCCCTGATCCACAACGCCATTCCTATCACTACCTGCTGGAATGTCGAGCCAAACCGGGAATCGGTTCCGACTTCTCTGCACTTCAACTTCACACTTTCCTGGCAGCACAGTCGATATATCTTCAATCCGATGCTTTCACCGATTCAGTCCGTCCATTTCACCGGCATCGGCGGCACCGCGATGGCCGCCGTCGCGGCCGCGTTGCAGGACAAAGGCTTTCAAGTCACCGGCTCGGACCAGAACGTTTATCCGCCGATGTCCACGTTTCTCGCCGAGCGGAAGATCGAGGTCATCGCCGGGTACGCGGAACGAAACCTGGCGCACAAGCCCGACCTCGTCGTGATCGGCAACGCCATCTCGCGCGGCAACCCGGAGGCGGAGTTCGTCCTCGACCACCGGCTGCGCTACTGCTCGCTGCCGGAGTTGCTGAAAGAATTCTTCCTGCGCGGCAAGCGGTCGATCGTCCTCAGCGGCACGCACGGCAAGACCACCACCACGGCACTGCTGGCGTGGGTGTTCGAGCACAACGGGCTGAATCCGAGTTACCTTATCGGCGGCCTCCCGAACAACCTGGGCCAGGGCGCGCGGTTCACCGACAGCGAGTGGTTCATCCTCGAAGGCGACGAATACGACACCGCGTTTTTCGACAAGCGCAGCAAGTTCGTCCATTACCTGCCGGAGGTGGCGGTCATCAACAACCTGGAGTTCGATCATGCGGACATCTTTCCGGACCTGGCGTCGATCCAGAAGACGTTCACCCATTTTGTCCGGCTCATCCCGCGCAACGGACTGTTGTTGGCCAACGGTGACGACGCCAACCTAGCCCCGCTGCTCAATGTGAATTACTGCCCCGTGAAGCGCTTTGGCCTGGGCGAGGCCAACGCGGTGCGCGCCTTCAACCTGCGGCTGGCGGCGACGGCGACGGAGTTCGAGATCCCCAGCTTCAAGTTCCGCACCAACCTGATCGGCGAATTGAACGTGCGCAACGCGCTGGCCGTCGTCGGGTGCGCCAAGCATTGCGGGCTGAAGAACCACCAAATCCAGTCGGCGTTCGACACGTTCAAAGGCGTGCGGCGCCGGATGGAAGTGCGCGGCATTGCGGGCGGTGTGACGGTGATTGACGACTTCGGCCATCACCCGACGGCAGTTCGCGAGACACTACGGGCGTTGCGGCTGAAGTATCCCACGGAGAAAATTTGGGCCGTCTTCGAGCCGCGCACGAACACGACGCGGCGCAACGTCTTCCAAACGGAATTGGCGGCCTCGTTTGCCCAGGCCGACGCGGTGGTCATCTCGCAGGTCGCGCGGTTGGAACTGCTGGCGCCCGGCGAACGGCTCGATCCGGAACTGCTGATGCTGGAGTTGGAGGCCACGGGCAAGGAGGCGGCCTATTTGCCGGATGCGGACGTGATAGTCGCGCACCTCGCAAAAAATCTCCAGGGCGGCGAGGTGGTGGTGGTGTTCAGCAACGGCGGGTTCGGGGGCATCCACGGCAAATTGCTCGAACGACTGGGGCAAAGATAGCCGCGGGCACCCCGACGGCCCGGTTCCGCAGCCAGCCAAACAACAGTCAGCGACCGGCGGTAAAGCCAGAGGCTCGACAAACGATGGCTCAAAGCCACCTCCCCCTGCCGCGACCTGGCCACAGTCCGTGCGTCTGAGCCGGCTTTCTCTCACCGAGGCCGGAGACAGGCTTTCGAGGATGCATCAGCGATGCGAAGCCGTCTGGCCAAATCGTTCCGCTTGGCGATCTTGGCACCGGCTCGGATCAGCGTGGCGTCGCCCAGGAGCAGCGGCGTTGATCTCCCGAAGAGCGGAACCGCTCATCTTCGGTTCGCCAAGCGATCAGGGTACGCGGTTTGACGCGTGGCTCCAGGACTTGACGACCTGAGGGACTCCCCATCGGCTAGTCCCTTACCAGCGCCGAAAAAACTCGCGCCCTGCCTCGACGGTTTCACTGGCCCAGAAGTCTCGGAACATTTCCTTGAGGGCCCAAGCCCGACTGGTTTTGAGCCGTTGCAGGACGGCATCCCTTCCGGGCCGGGGCCACTGCTTCGACCCGGATGCCCCTGCAATCCTGGGTCCAAAGCGAAAAACTCATCGTGTCCTCCGGCCAACAGGCCGCTGTCTTCCTCCGGCCTCATCGGACCCGCCTACTCGATTGGTATGGTGCTCCCGGAAAACTGGACAGGTGGTTTAGAGGGTGACTGATAAGAAACCATAAACCAACCTGTAGGACACCGATGAAGCGACAACGAAAAAGGCACAGTGGAGCCT
>JAJXZI010000181.1 GCA_021780115.1 bacterium
CTGGAAATGCGCCACGGCCGCCTCGAACATGTGGCCGGCGCAGTAAAGCTCGTGGTTGTCGCGCAAGTTCGTCCAGCGCCGGCCCGGCTCCTTGACGATGTAGTAAGTGTCCAGGTAGCCGTCGGGCAGTTGCGCCGCCGCCAGCAAGGCGATGATGGCGTCCAAGCGCTGGTCGAGCGCCGGATCGGGATGCGTCGCCAGCGAGTAGGACGCGGCCTCCAGCGCCTTGTAAACGTCCGAGTCCATGAAGACCGGGCCGATGAAGCCGTTGGTGGCCCGGCGCGCGGCGAGGCGGAAGTTCTCGAGATTGCCGGCCTTCTCCAGGTTTTCGAGGTTCACCGGGATCGAGGCGACGCGGTTGGTTTCGCGCCGGGGCGCCCAGAAGGCATCGGTGATCTGGACGGCGGTGAACGGGACGGCGCGCAATTTCACGAAGGGCGCGTCCGCCGCGGGGGCGGCGCGGCAGAGTGGCAGACTGGAAACAACCAGAACCAACGTCGCGGAGCAGAGGAGCGTCTTCACGGCATCGAGCTTAGCGGGGTCTTTGAAAAAAGCGAGCCGGAGCGCGGGCCGCGCGGGGCGGAGCAAATCATCCTTGAATCGCCCGCGGCCCGCGGGTACCTCATGGTCCGCAAGCGACCGACAAACATGAACACCGCACGCGACATCACTCGCCGGCATTTCGTCAGGCTGGCCGGCTCCGCGGCGTTGGCCGCCGGCTTCGCTCCGCCCGGCGAGGCCGCCGCTGCGCCTAAGTCCAATCCGAAGTGCCTCGCCACTTGCCGGGATATTTATCTCGGCCTCACCGGCAAACCGGATTGCTGGTCCGCGATGAAATCGCTCGGTGCGGAAGGCGCGGAGGTGCTGGTCAACGAGCAACTCGACTGCCCCATGCTGAAGCATCCGGAGCAGAAGTACACCCTGGCCAACGCCGACGGCATCGCGGCGCTCAAGGACGGCGCGGCCCGGAGTGGACTGCGCATCAGCGCCTTCATCCTCGCCACGCGCTTCGACGAGCAGTTGGAGCAGGAACTAAAGTGGGTGCGGGGCGTCGTCCAAGCGGCCGAGACGTTGGGCGTGCGGGCCATCCGTATCGACGTCGCGCCGCACAAGCTCAAGCCGGAGGTCTTCCTGCCCTTCGCCATCCAGGCCTGCAAGCAGGTCTGCGAAAGCGGCCAGGGCACGGCGGTCAAGTTTGGCGTCGAAAACCACGGCCGCTGCACGAACGATCCGGCCTTTCTGGACAAGCTCTTCGACGGCGTCAGTTCCGACCGCTTGGGGCTGACGCTTGACATCGCCAATTTCTACTGGTTCGGCCATCCGCTGGACGAGTTGTACGGCATCTACGAGAAGTTCGCGCCGCGCGTCGTCCATACGCACTGCAAGAACATCCGCTATCCCGCCGACCGCCGGAACGTCCGCCGGCCGATGGGCTGGGAGTACAGCAAATACGAGTGCCCGATCTACGAGGGCGACATCGATTTCCAGCGCGTCGTCGCGATCCTGCATCGGGCGAATTACCAGGGTGATTTGTGCGTGGAAGACGAGGAACTGGGGAAATTCCCCAAGGCCGAGCAAGCCGAGGTGATGAAGAAGGAAATCGCGCTGCTTAAGAGGCTGGCATGACGGGCGAACCTGGCGCGGCGCCGACGCGGTCCCCCCCCCGGCCGAAGGGCCCGGCGCCGACCTTGGTGGTGCTGGCCGCCGGCATCGGCAGCCGCTACGGTGGGCTAAAGCAAATTGACCCCATTGGCCCGGGCGGCGAGGCGGTGCTCGATTACTCCGTGTTCGACGCGCGCCGCGCCGGCTTCGGCAAAATCGTCTTCGTGATCCGGCGCGACATCGAGGCGGCGTTTCGCGACGCTCTCGGCCGCCGCTTCGAGAGCCGGATGGACGTGCGCTACGCCTACCAGCACCTCGCCCTGCTCCCGCCGGGGTGCGCGGCGCCGGCCGGCCGCCAGAAACCGTGGGGCACCGGCCACGCCGTGCTCTGCGCCGCGGACGTGGTGCAAGAGCCATTCGCCGTGATCAATGCCGACGACTTCTACGGCGCCGAGTCGTATCGCGTGCTTGCGGAGTTCCTGCAAGGTCCGCCGGCCGGCGCCGGCCGGGACTTGTGGGCGATGGTCGGGTTCCACCTGGACCGCACGCTTTCGGCGCACGGCACGGTGGCGCGCGGCCTCTGCGCGACGGACGCGGAGGGTTTCCTGGTCTCAGTGGAGGAATTGACGGCGATCGAGAAACTGCCCACCGGCGCGCGCCATCGCGAGCCCGACGGCGCGTTCCGTCCGCTGACGGGGCGGGAGATCGTCTCGCTGAACTGCTGGGGATTCACGCCGTCGCTCTTCGGGCATTTGCGCCGGATCTTCGGCGAATTTCTCCGGTGCCACGGTGGCGATCTGAAGGCGGAATTCTTTCTTCCAGACGCCATCAACCAACTCATCCGGGAAGGCCGCGTACAGGTCAAGGTCCTGCCGACGCCCGCTGCATGGTTCGGCGTGACCTACCGCGAGGACCGGCCGGTCGTGGTCGAGAATGTCCACGCGCTGATCCAGGCCGGCGCCTATCCGGAGCGGTTGTGGGCCTGAGCGGTCTTGCCACCTTATGGTTTTCACTCCGTTAAATGTTACATCCCAGATTGGGAGAAACTGGATTGCCTCGGCCACCCCTCTGGGTTTAGGAAGTCACTCGGAATGACTTCCCCAGGGAGACGCCCAGCCAGCCCAGCCAGCCCGGCCGGCGGCCTTTCCGAGTGGAAAGCGGCCGCAGGATCCGCCGGGCCAGCCGGGTGCCGGTAGCGGACCAACCTGAAGATCAGCGTTATGAGCGGAAAAGCTTTGGCCCAAATCAGCGTCGATCTTCTGGGTGTCGCGCCAATTGCGGCTGGGCAAACCAAATCCGGCAGCATCCCGTGAAGGCGGAGAGTTTTCTCCAGTTCGTAGCCTGCCCTCGGCCGGGACGAGACGATCTAGCTAGTATCTACTTAATCAAGTCTGCGTATTTACTGGTGGGTGTTTTCGATGGACTTTCAATTGGGTCCAGACGAACAGGTGGGCCTGGGGATTGTAGGCGGCCAGGAAAACAGCGATGGCCGGCCGCAATTGCGCCGGAATGGTGAAGCTCGCCCCCCGCAGGGCCGCCCGGCTGAGCACGCTGAACCACACCTCCACTTGGTTGAGCCACGAGGCGGGGGCAGGGTGAAGTGCCGATGGACCCGCGGATGAGCCCGCCGCCAGGCGTCATCCTTGGGCTTGTGCGTGGAGAGGTGGTCCAGGATGACATGCCGGTCGCCCTCGGGTGGGCGGCTACGACCTGACTCACGAAGTCCCTGAACTCCCCCCGGCAGCGCCGCGCGTAATGATCGACCTGCGCCTGGCCGGTGGCCACCGTCAACACCGCGAAGAGGGGGCGGGCCGGGCCGGGTGTATTCGTGAGCGAACCGGTCCGGTCCCTGCCAGGGAGCAGGCGCAGCCAGCCTTGGGCGCGTTCCAACGCCTGGAAGGTGGGGTTTTTCGTCCACACAAATCACCACGGCATTGACCGGCGGCGCCGGGTAGAGACCCACGATGTTGGCGGCCTTGCGGTCAAACTCCGGACCGTGGACAGGCACCCCGAACGCCGGCGCTGGAGGCTGATGCCCCGCTGGCGCAGCACCCGCCAGACTGGTGTTCGGGCGCATCCCCCTAATGCGCCGCCAGCAGCGGGCCATTCCACTGGGCGCGGTCTTCGGGCTTGGGAGCATCCGGTGCGGCCAGAATCCGGGCCTAGGTTTCCGGCCCGGATTTGCGTTTGGGGATTGCTCAGCAGGTATTGATACCAATTCTGCGTTATAATCATCACAATGTCTTGTTTTACGAATGGGGTATGAGATCATTCTGGCATGGCCCGTGCGCATCTTAAACTAACGGTTCAACCGGCGCTCAAA
>JAJXZI010000134.1 GCA_021780115.1 bacterium
GCTTGAAGAACCAGCCGTCGCCGTAGGGCGCGCTGTTCACCAAGGCGGGGTTGTCCACGACCGCGCGATTGACTTCAGTGATCTCGCCGCTGACGGGCGAGTAGATGTCGCTCGCGGTCTTGACGGCCTCAACGACGGCGCACGACTCGCCGGCCTTGACCTTCCGGCCCACCGCCGGCAATTCGACGAACACGACATCCGTCAGTTCATGCTGGGCGTGGTCTGTGATGCCGACGGTGGCCAGGGCGCCGGCGACGCGCGCCCATTCGTGCGATTTCGCGTATTTCAGATCAGCGGGAACGTTCGACATGGGATCATTCAGTCAGGTGGCCGGTCTGAGGTCAAACCGGTTTTCGATAAATGGGTTTCGGCACGACCACGGCGGGAAAGCGTCGCCCGCGGATTTCGATCTCGATCGGCGTTTGCGGTCGCGCGAATTCGGGCGGCACGTAGCCCAGACCGAGGCCGAGGCCGAGCGACGGGCTTTGCGTGCCGCTGGTGACTTCGCCGAGCCTCGCCGCGCCCGCGCCCGCGCCCCAGATCGGATAGTGCGGTCGCGGTGGCGGCGTCTTGTCGGCCATCTTGAAGGCGACCAGCTTCCGGGTCGTGCCCTTGGCTTTCTGCTCCGCCAGCACGGAGCGACCGACGAAATCACCTTTGTCCAGCGCCACAAAGAAGCCCAGACCCGCCTCGATCGGCGTCGTGTGCTCGTCCAGTTCGTGGCCGTAGAGCGGATAGCAGACCTCGGTGCGGAGGGTGTCGCGGGCGCCCAAGCCGGCCGGTTTCAATCCGAAGGGCTGGCCCGCTTCCAGCAGCTTGCTCCAAACGGATTCGATCTCCTCCGCCGGGGCCACGACTTCAAAACCGTCCTCGCCCGTGTAGCCGGTCCGACCCACCCAGACCGCATGGCTGGCGAAGCGGAACGAGGCGATTTCGTTCTTCTTCAGCGAGGTGGGCTGACCCGCCGCCGTGCCCGCCACGGCCGGGCCGGCGAAACAGCGATCCATGAACTGCGCCGCGCGCGGTCCTTGGACGGCCACCGCACCGCGCTGGTCCGAGGCATTGACGAGATTCACGCCGGCCCGGGCAGGGAAAAGCCTGTGCCGCTGCTCGAGCCACGCCACGTCGGCGTCAATCCGGGAGGCGTTGATGATGAGCAAGAAGCCGGTCGGCTCGATATGATAGGCGTAGAGATCATCGACGACGCCTCCTCGTTCGTTGCAGAGGAGGGTGTATTGGCCGCGACCCACGGGGCATTGACGCACGTCGTTCGTCAGGGTGGCGTTGAGAAAATCGAGGGTGGCCGGCCCGCTCACGAACACTTCGCCCATGTGGGAAATGTCGAAGAGGCCGGCGGCGTTTCGGACCGCCAGGTGTTCCTCGACGATGCTGGTGTATTGCACCGGCATCTCCCAGCCGCCGAATTCAACGAGCCGCGCGCCGAGTTGCTGGTGGGCGGCAAAAAGGGGCGTGCGTTTGAGCATGGGCCGGATTGGAAACCTGAGATTTGAGATTTGAAATCTGAGAGCGTCCCGCCTATCCCCACTTCTCCACGCGCATCTGCTCCTTGGCCACGCCGAGCTTGTTGATGACGATATCCTCGGCGAAGTGGACGAGTTCGTTCGGGCCGCAGGCGTAGAAGACGGTGTTGGCCAGGTCCGTCACCTGCTCCTTGACCCACTCGGCCGTGATGCGCCCCCGCCGGCCGGTCCAGGGATCCTCCGGATGCAGCCGTGTGCAGGTGACAAAGTAACTGAAGTGGGGATTCTGGTGCTCCAAGTCGCGAAATTCGCTGTCGAAGATGATGTCGTTGGTCGTCCGCACGCTGTAGAGGACGGTGAGCCGGGTTTCCAGTTTGCGCCGTGTCGCCTCGCGGACGAAGGCGCGGAAGGGCGTCACTCCGGACCCGCCCGCGAGACAAAGCAGGTGCTTGTTCGGCTCGTACGCCGGCA
This sequence comes from bacterium, assembly GCA_021780115.1. Lineage (GTDB taxonomy): Bacteria > Verrucomicrobiota > Verrucomicrobiia > Limisphaerales > JAJXZI01 > JAJXZI01. The sequence continues at coordinate 1,953 of JAJXZI010000134.1, forward strand.
GAAATTTCCCCGTCGGCGGGAGCACCATTAGCCGCTGGCCCGGTTTGATCCAGTCCACCAGCCGCGTTCCCATTTTGCCGTCACGCTTGACGGTGAACTCGTAAAATCCGCGGTCCAGCGCGCAGGACGATAGCGAGTACGCTCGTTTGTATGATGGTTCATCCGGCCAATAAACCGTGATGAACTGGCCGGTCTTGAAATCCACGTCGTAGCCGGCCGGCCATTCGAGCCGGACGGTTTTGCTGTCGGGCACTTCGACGGTCACGGCCGCGACGGACATTTCTGTTGCCTCTTTCGCCATGATGGTTCTTGGGTGGACGGCAACTTACTCGGGAACGTCGTCGGCTGTCAAAGAAAGGTTCGGAGCGCGGGTGTCCGCTCCGCGTGGGCTTGGGGCAGGTTCGACGAGACGGCGGCGCGCGGCAGTCACCCTTCCGCTACAGTCCCGCCCGCGCCACGAATTCCTGCGCCAACACTTCGTATGCCGCCGCGCCCGCGCTGTGACGGTCGTAGTGGAGGATCGGCTGGCCGAAGCTCGGCGCCTCCGCCAGCCGCGTGCTCCGGGGGATCAGCGTCTCGAAGACCAGCGGGCCAAGATGCGTGCGCACGTCGCCGACCACCTGCTGGGCGAGATTGGTCCGCCCGTCGTACATGGTCATCACCACGCCCAGAATCTGGAGTCCGGGATTGACGCCACTGTCGCGCAACTGGGCCAGCACCCGTTGCATCATGGAAATGCCCTCCAGCGAGTAATACTCGCATTGCAACGGCACCAGCAGTCCCTCGGCGGCGGCGAAGGCGTTCAGCGTCAGGATGCCCAGCGACGGCGGACAATCGATCAAGACCAGGTCGAAGCGTCCCGATTCCGCCACCGGCCGCAGCGCCCGCGCCGCCCGCCCCAGGTGGTTCTCCGACCGGGCCAGTTCGATTTCCACGCCGCACAAGTCCATCTCGCTCGGGATCATTTCCAGTCGTTCGAAGGCCGTCGGCTGGATTTGGCCCAGCAGCCCGCCGTCGCCGAGCAACGCGCCGTAGGCGCTGGCCCCGGGTGTCTTCTCCAGCCCCAGCCCGCTGGTGGCGTTGGCCTGGGGATCGAGGTCGAACAACAGGACGCGCCGCCCCATCGCGGCCACGCAGGCGGCCAGGTTGACGGCGGTGGTGGTCTTGCCCACGCCACCTTTCTGGTTGGCCACGGCGATGACTTTGGTCGGCACGCGCTGATTAAAGGACAGCGCGCGCTGAGATTCAAGGCTCGCTGCGGCCAAGCCTCCACCGCTCAGCCCGGCCGCCCCGCCGTCCTGGCCGGCACGCGCATCTTCGCGCCGACGTTCAGCCGCCACCGTTCCGCGCTGCGGTGGCGGCTGCGCCGATGCCGGTTCCGCCAGCGGCCACCCGGAAGCGGCGCGGCGGCAGGCCGGTCGCTTTGCGGAACACGAGATTGAGATACTGCGGCGTGGTGAAGCCGGTCCGGCGGGCGATTTCCGCGACCGGCAGCTTCGTCTCCAGCAAAAGTTCCTTCACTTTGGCCAAGCGGACACGCGCCAGTTCCTGGTGAATGGTGCGGCCGACTTGCTGGCGGAAGGCCTGCTCCAGCCGCCGCCGCGCCAGGCCGCTGGATTGGGCGACGTCGGCCACGCCCACGTTGCGGGAATAATTCTCCCGCAGAAAACCCAACGCCCGCCGGCTCGGCTCGTGATGCACGGCCAGCACATCGGTGCTGCGCCGGGCGGTGATGCCTTTGGGCGGAATCAGCTCCGGTTGCGCCGGCGCGGGCTGGCCGCGCATCAAGCGGTCGAGCAGGGCCGCGCCGTGGTAGCCCAGCCCTTCCAGATCATGCTGGACGCTGGACAGCGGGATGCGCACCGACTCACAAACCAGTTCGTTGTCATCCACGCCCAGGATGGCGATTTCCTCCGGCACGGCCAGGCCGCCTTCCAGGCAGGCGTCCAGCACGTTGGCGGCGTCCGCGTCGCGGAAGGCGAACACCGCGGCCGGCTTGGGCAGGGCCTGGAGCCGCTGCGCGAGCCAGCGGGATTTGGCCCGCCACTGGTCGCTCGGCCGCCGGCCCCCCGGCCGCCAAATCCAGGCCTCGCAGGCCAGTCCCGCGCGGGCCAGGGTGTCGGCAAAGCCGCGCCGACGCAACTCGGCCACGGCGCGGGCGTCGTTGGCGTGCCAGGCGAAATGACGGAAACCGCGTTCCAGAAAATGCTCGGCCGCCTGCCTGCCGATCCGGCGATGATCGCCCACGACGCGCGGCAGCGGAATGTCCTGCCGGTTGAGCGAAAGGTCCACGATCGGGACCGTGGCGGCGCGGACGAAGCGGACGAGGTCCGGCTGGACATCCAGCGCGGTGAGGATGCCCTCGCCGCTCCAGCCGCGCGGCAACCGGCCGGAGCGGCACATCTCGCTGTTCAGGTGCCAGTGGTGTTCGCCGGCGAAGCGGGCGACCCCGCGGTGGATGCGGTGGTCGTAGCTGCCCAGGGCCAGCAAGACGTTGCGTTGCGCGGACATGGCGCGGACGGATTCCAGCGCGAAGGCCGGATGCGGAAAAGTGTAATTGACGGACGCAAAATTGCAATTGAAACCGGCGGCGTTCTCGTGGCTCAATCCTCGCGGTTTAACACTCAGATTCTATGAAAAGCATCCAATTCAAATCCCTCGGCCCGATCTTCCTGCTGTCCGCCGCCCAAGTCCTGGCCGCGGACGTGCGCCAGGGGTTGGTATCCTATTGGCCCCTGGACTCGGCGGACTTCGTGAACTACCCCAACACCACGCCGGACCTGGTGGCGTCCAACAACCTGCAACTGCTTAACATTTACGACGCCAGCGCCTTCGTGCCGGGCAAGTTCGGGCAGGCGCTCGCGTTCAGCGCTCCCCTCGCGCAATGCGCCTTCTTCACCGGCGACACCAATCTGGACCTCGGCTTGCCTATCACCCGCAATCCGAGTTATTCCATCCTGCTTTGGGTCAACGGCAACGGCGTGGGCCAGGGGGACCTGCGCTACTTTTGCGAGTCCGCCGTCACGAACGCGAACAACAACCCGCTCTACGCCCTCGGCGCACAGCAATACGGTACGAACGCCTTCTCGCGCCTTTACCTCCGCAACGGCACCGGCACGGTGCTCGTGGATGCCACGCCCACCAACGCCGTCTTGGACGCCAGTTGGCACCATGTCGGCCTGGTGTACGACGGAAGGATTCTGAGCTTTTACCGGGACGGGCAGGTGATTTACACCAACACCTACGCCCGGAACATCTCCGGGGTCTGGGATACCACCGCCGTCGGCGCCATCGTGCGCGCCACCATCGACCACTACATGACTTGCGCGGTGGACGATCTGGCCGTCTGGGCGCGCGCCCTCAGCCAGGCCGAAGTGCAGCAGGTGATGACCAACAGTATCCAGACGCCCGTGCCCGCGTTCGCTCCCGGCATCTCCGTGTCGCCGACGGCCGTCACCAATCTGTTTCCGGGAGATTCCTGGACGTTCAACGCGGGGGCGTACGGGACCCGCCCACTGACTTACCAATGGACCAAAGACGGCACCAACCTTTCCGGCGCCAACAGCCAGTCGCTGGCTCTCACCAACCTGGCCCCGACGGACTCCGGCGCCTACGCGCTGGTCGTTGCCAACACGCAAGGCAGAGCCACCAGCGCCGTGGCGACCCTGGTCGTTTCAAGCTGGCCCGCGTCGAACCTCACCAACGGGCTGATTTCCTACTGGCCGCTCGACACCGTGGTCGGCTCCAAGACCCCTGACTTGGTCAGCGGCTACGACATGACGCTGGTCAACATGACAGCGGCGGGGAACGTCGTGCCCGGCAAGTGGGGCAACGCCTTCAGCTTCACCAACGCGACCCACACCCTCCTCCAGCGCATTGACAGCCCCGGCGAAGACCTCCCCATCTACAGCAAACCCAGCTTCACCCTCTCGCTCTGGGTCAATGGCGACGCGAACCAGACCGACCGGCGGGTGTGGTCTGAAGGTTCCACCGGCAATAACAATCCGCTGTTCAACATCGGCACCCCGCACAACGGCGTGGGCGGCACCGTGGACACCTACCTGCGCAGCGACACGGGCGCCACGTCCGGCGATCATCACTACTCGGTGGCGACCGCATTTGACGACACTTGGCACAACATTGTCTATGTGCAGCGCGCGGTCGGAGCCACCACCAACGCCGTGATGTACATTGATGGCGTCCTGGATCCCACCGCCCCGGCGCCGGTCTGGCCCATGACGCTCAACACCACCAGCATCGGCGGCATTCTGCGGAGCACCGCCTCGTCCTGGTTCAGCGGCCTGATTGACGAGGTCGCGGTGTGGGGTCGCGCCTTGTCCCCCGCCGAAATCCAAATCCTCCAGGTCACTTCCATCACCAACCCCCCGAGCCGGGTCCAGCCGTTGGCCTTGAACTCGTTCCAGGCCGACTTGCCGGCGGTCGTCAGCGGCGGTTCCACGATCCTGCGCTGGGATGTCAGCAAAGACGCCTCCCAAGTCACCATCACCCCCGGTCTGGGCGATGTGACGTCAAAGACCGTTGTCGGTGTCGGCACCAACGCGATCATTCTCACCAACACCACCACCTACGTCCTCACGGTCCAGCGCGGCCTGAGCAGCCTGTCCGCCACAACCTCGGTGGCCGTGGTGAGCGGCGTCGCCCCCGGCTGGACGCTGCTGGATAATTTCGACACCTACGGCGTCGGCCCGCTGGACCTGACGAGCTGGTGGCTCGATTTGCGCGGCAACTCGGTCCAGATCACCAACCTCAACGCGAACAAGCTCATGACCACCCTGGCGGCGGACAGCGACGCCATGCTGGCCTTGCAGACCAACGCACTGAACGAACTTCAGGCGGCCACCTTGTTCTTCCGGATGATTCTGCCGGTCCCCGGCGCGGCCACCCCGGTCCACGTCGTCGGGCTGAGCGACAAGAATGCCCGCGGCTACAGCGACATCGGCTCCAACCCGGCGGGCGGCTTCGGACCGGGGGTGTACCCCACCGTCATGGCCGACCCGGTGGGCGGCACGAATGCCTGGTTCCTCGGCGCGCGCAGCGGCATCGGCGCGCCCGTGGATTACACCCCCAACTCCCTGACGCCCGGGGCGGTCTATGACGTGTGGATTGACATCACCAACGCGCCGATGGCCGACCCCGCCTACGGCTATATTGCCGACACTTTCTCGGTGTACCTCCAGAAGGAAAGCGATCCCAGCCGCGCGCTGGTCTTTGCCAACTACACCAGCGACCGTGATCCCACGTACGTCGATGTGATTCTGGGCGGGATGCAGCCCAACCTGGACAAACTCTACGTCGCGGGTAACAGCGCGGCCACGAGCGCTTGGTTCGACGATTTCTATCTGAGCAAGGGCGGCTACAACGCCGCCGTGCCGCGGGTCTTCGGCTACACCGGCCCGCAGCCCGGCGCGCTCCAGATCCGGTGGGCGGGCGGCCAGTTGCAGATCCATTGGACCAGCGGCGTTCTGCAATCGGCGGCGGCGTTGACTGGCCCGTGGGCGGACGTTCCCGGCGCCAGCGCGCCCATCTATTTGGTTGCGCCGGGACCAGCGCTGCAGTTTTACCGGACCCGCCAGTAAGGCGACGGGGACTTGGCCGCCGCCGGGCCGAGATGCGACCGGTCCAACGCGCAAAGCTCATGAATCAGAAGCCGCCTTTCCAGTGGGAGCCGGTTCCCGGAGGCCCTTCCGGAAACCGCGCGGGCGGCGGCTTTACTCTGATTGAACTGCTGGTCGTGATTGCGATCATCGCGATCCTGGCGGCGCTGCTCCTGCCGGCGCTGGCCAACGCCAAGGAGCGCGGACGGCGCGCCAAATGCCTGAGCAACCTGCGCCAACTCGCCCTCGGCGCCACGGTGTACGCCTTGGACAACAACGACCGGGTCATCAAGGCCCGCGACATCCCCGGCACGCGGTTTTTTGTGCAGAACTGCCTCAACCCTCCAGACCGCAATGCCGCCGCCACGGCCGGGTTGGTGGCCACCACCAACGCCAACACGGTCTGGACCTGTCCGAACCGCCCTTCCTTCCCGACCTACGAGCCGGAGTACCCGCAATGGGTGATCGGCTACCACTACTTCGGCGGCATCACCAACTGGTACAATCCCGCCGGCCAATTCGGCGCCTACAGCCCGGTCAAGACCGGGCTGTCCAAGCCGACGTGGTGTCTGGCGTCGGACGCGCTGATGAAAGTGGATGGCCGATGGGGCGGGGTGCCCGGGGTTTCGCGCGACAGCGCCTACAAGGACTGCCCGCAACACTGCCCGCCCGGCTCGCGCGTGCCCGAAGGCGGCAACGAGGTCTTTATCGACGGCTCGGCCCGCTGGATCAAGGCGCCGCAGATGTACTATCTGACCACCTGGAGCATCGATGGCAGTCGCATCGGCTACTTCTATCAGGAGGACCTGCCGCCGCAGTTGGTGCCCCACCTCGCCCAACTGGCGTTCAAACCCTGAGCCTTGATCCGGCCGGCTACGCCGGCTGGTAAGTCGAGAGGGCTCGCATGTACTGGGCGCGCTCGAAGGCGCTGGGATCAGGGCAGTTTTTCTGGCTGAGGCTGCCCTGGAGTTGGGCGACCGAGTCGTATTCGTGTTGCTCCATCCATTCGCCGAGTTCCCGTTCGATGGCGGTGAGCCGCTCGACGCCGTGCCGCAGCAGGACCGAGCAGAGTTGGGTCACGCTGGCGCCGACCATGAGCATTTTGACCACGTCGGTGGCGCGGTGGATGCCGCTGGTGCCGGCCAGGCTCGCGTGGAGGCGGCCATGCAGGATGGCGATCCACCGCAGGGGCAGGCGCATCGCCATGGGCGTGCTAAGCAGAATGTTCGGCTCGACTTCGAGCGTTTCGAGTTTGATGTCCGGCTGGTAAAATCGGTTGAACAGCACCAGACCGTCCGCCCCGGCGGCGTCGAGGCGCTGAGCCATGTTCGCCAGGTTGCTGAAGAACGGGCTGAGTTTGACCGCCACCGGGATCGTGACCGCGCTCTTCACCGCCTTCAGGATGTCGATGTAGGTCTGCTCGACTTCCGCCGACGTGACGTTCGGGTCGGTCGGGATGTGGTAAATATTCAGTTCGAGCGCGTCGGCGCCAGCCTGCTGCATTTGCCGGGCGTAATCCGTCCAACCGCCGGCCGAGGAGCCGTTGAGGCTGGCGATGACCGGGATCTTCACCAACTCCTTCGCCTTGCGGATGTGCTCCAGGTAGGTCTCCGGCCCGACCTTGAAGTCGTTCGGCTCCGGAAAATAGGTGAGCGACTCGGCGAAGCTGTCCGTCCCGGCGGTCAATTGATGGGCCAGTTCCAGCCGCTCGGCCCGCAGTTGCTCCTCGAACAACGAGTGCAGCACCACGGCGGCGGCGCCGGCGTCTTCCATCCGTTTCAGGTTGTCGATTTCCTCCGTCAGCGGCGCCGCGGCTGAGGGAACCAGCGGGGTGCGCAGCTTCAGGCCGAGGTAGGTTGTGCTGAGGTCCATGGCGGTTTTTCCTGGGCTGAGGGTTCAGAGAACGTGTTCCACGGTGGCGGCGGGGGCGTTCGCGGCCGCCTCCGGGGCTTTCACGTCGCGGGCGGCGAGGGACTGGTAGAGCCGCCAGCGCGCCTCGGCGTCGGTTTGGGCGAGCGCCGCCAGCCGCCGGGCCTCGTCCGGCTTCATCTTGGTGAGCATCTTGAAGCGGTTCTCCGTGTCCATGTATTCCTCGACCCGCAGCTTCTGCGGACCGGCCGAATCGAGCTGGAGCGGGTTCAGTCCTTCCTGCGTTCGGTCGGGGTTGTAGCGGTAGAGCAGCCACTGGCCGGAAGCCACGGCGGCCTTCTGGTGCTGCATGCCGACCGTCAAGTTGAAGCCGTGGGCGATGCAATGGCTGTAGGCGATGATCAGCGCCGGGCCGTCGTACGCCTCGGCCTCCAGAAAGGCCTTGAGCGTCTGCTCGTCCTTCGCGCCCATGGCGACGGAGGCGACGTAGATGTTGCCGTAGGTCATGGCGATCAGGCCGAGGTCTTTTTTCGCCAGCGGCTTTCCGCCGGAGGCGAACTTGGCCACCGCGCCGCGCGGCGTGGACTTTGAGCATTGGCCGCCGGTGTTGGAATACACCTCCGTATCGAGCACGAGCACCTTGACGTTACGGCCGCTGGCCAGCACGTGGTCGAGGCCGCCGTAACCGATGTCGTAGGCCCAGCCGTCGCCGCCGAGAATCCAGACGCTCTTGCGCACCAGGGCATCCGCCAGCGACCGCAGTTGCGTCGCGGCCGCGGAATCGAGGTCGCGGAGCCTTTCCTTCAAAGCAACCACGGCCTGGCGCTGTTCGTAGAGGTCCGCTTCGTCGCGTTGGGCGTTGGTGAGAAGCTGGCGGACCAGGCTGTCGCCCAGTTGCGGGGCGAGTTGCTGGACCAGTTCGCCGGCAAACTGCCGCTGCTTGTCGAGCGAGGCGCGGAAGCCCAGGCCGAACTCCGCGTTGTCCTCGAACAGCGAATTGGACCAAGCGGGACCGCGGCCGACGGCGTCCACGGCCCACGGCGTGGTGGGCAGGTTGCCGCCGTAGATCGAGGAACAGCCGGTGGCGTTGGCGATAAGTAGGCGGTCGCCGAACAGCGCCGAGAGCAGCCGGATGTAGGGCGTCTCGCCGCAGCCGGCGCAGGCGCCGGAGAACTCGAACAGCGGCCGTTCCACCTGCATGGAACGCACGTTGTCCAGTTTGACCTGGCGCTTGTCCATGTCCGGGAGCGCGAGGAAGTAGTCCCAGTTCCGGATTTCGGCATCGCGGATCGGGGCGACGGGCCGCATGTTGATCGCCTTGAGCTTGGCCTCGGATTTGTTGCGGGCCGGGCAGACATCGACGCACACGCCGCAGCCGGTGCAGTCCTCCGGCGCGATCTGGATGGTGTACTTCTGGCCCTTCCACTCGGGTAGGCGGGCGTCGGCGGATTTGAAGGTTTCGGGCACGCCATGGGTGAGGCCGGCGGGGGCGTACACCTTGCTGCGGATCGTGGCGTGCGGGCAGACAAAGACGCACTTGCCGCACTGGATGCAGACCGCCGGATCCCAGATCGGAATCTCCAGGGCGATATTCCTTTTTTCCCAGCGCGTCGTGGCCGTCGGGAACGTGCCGTCCGCCGGGAGGGCGCTGACCGGCAGCTCGTCGCCGTGACCGGTCATCATCTTGGCCAGCACGTCCCGGACAAACGCCGGCGCCGTGGCGGACACCGTCGGACGCACCGTCACCCCGGCGCTGACGCGCTCCGGCACCTGGACCGGGAACAGGTGAGCCAGCGTCATGTCCACCGCCTTGAGGTTCATCTGGACGATTTCCTCGCCCTTTTTGCCGTAGGACTTGCGGATGGAATCCTTGATGTGCGCGATGGCTTCGTCCTTGGGCAGCACGCCGGAGACGGAGAAGAAACACACCTGCATGATGGTGTTGATGCGCCCGCCCATCCCGGCCTTCTTCGCGACGTCGAAGGCATTGATCACATAGAACTTGAGCGCCTTGCCGAGAATCTGCCGTTGCATCGTTTCAGGCAGATGGCTCCAGACTTCGTCCGCGCCGTGGGGTGTGTTCATCAGGAACGTGCCGCCGGGCGCCGCGTATTCCAGCACGTCATAGCGGTCCAGCAGCGACGGTTGATGACACGCGACGAAGTTGGCCTGCGACACCAGGTAGGTGGAGCGGATCGCCCGCGGGCCGAAGCGCAAGTGTGACACCGTGGCCGCGCCCGATTTCTTCGAGTCATAGACGAAGTAACCCTGCGCCCAGTTGTCGGTGTACTCGCCGATGATCTTGATCGAATCCTTGTTGGCGCCGACCGTGCCGTCCGCGCCGAGGCCGAAGAAGACCGCGCGCACCACGTCCTGCGACTCGGTCGAAAACGCCGGATCGTACGGCAGGCTGATGCCCAGCACGTCGTCCTCGATGCCGATGGTGAAATGGTTTTTCGGTTTGGGTTGCGCCAAGTTGTCGAAGACGCCCTTGACCATGGCGGGGGTGAATTCCTTCGAAGACAAGCCGTAGCGTCCGCCCACAATGACCGGCACCCCCGCGAACTTCGTTTCGTGGGTGGACGTGGCTTCGTAAATCGCCTCGACGACATCGAGGTAGAGGGGTTCGCCGGAGGCGCCCGGTTCCTTTGTGCGATCCAGCACGGCGATGGTCTTGACCGTAGCCGGCAGCGCGGCCACGAAACGGGACGTGTCGAACGGCCGATAGAGGCGGACCTTCAACACGCCGACCTTCCCACCTCGGGCCCGGAGAAAATCAACGGTCTCGTGGACGGCCTCGCACCCGGAACCCATGATCACCACGACGCGCTCCGCGTCCGGCGCGCCCTCGTACTCGTAGAGTTGGTACGTGCGGCCGGTCAACGCGCCGAACTGCGCCATCGCCCGCGCCACGCAGTCGGGGCCGGCGACGTAGAACTTGTTGGCTGCTTCGCGCGCCTGAAAATACACATCCGGATTCTGTGCCGTGCCGCGCAACACCGGGCGGTCGGGCGTCAACGCCCGGGCGCGGTGCTCCAGCACGCGGTCCTCACTGATCATCGCCCGCAGCACCTCGTTCGGAATCTCCGCGATTTTCCCGACCTCGTGCGAGGTGCGGAAGCCGTCGAAGAAATGCACGAAGGGCAGGCGCGACTCCAGGGCCGCCGCATGGGCGATCGCCGCAAAATCCGTCGTCTCCTGCACCGAGGCCGAGCAGAGCATGCCCCACCCCGTGGCCCGTGCCGCCATGACGTCGCTGTGGTCGCCGAAAATCGAGAGCGCCTGCGCGGCCAGCGATCGTGCCGCGATGTGAAAGACCGTCGGCGTCAGTTCCCCGGCGATCTTGTACATGTTCGGGATCATCAGGAGCAGGCCCTGGGACGCCGTAAACGTGGTGCTGAGCGAGCCGGTTTGCAGTGCGCCATGCACGGCGCCGGCCGCGCCGCCTTCGCTCTGCATCTCGACCACCGAAGGCACCGTGCCCCAGAGGTTTTTGAGGCCGCGGGCCGCCCACTCGTCCGCCCACTCGCCCATGGGTGACGACGGCGTGATCGGGTAGATGGCGATGACCTCGCTCAAGCGGTAGGCCACGGATGCCACCGCCTCGTTGGCGTCGATGGTTTTAAAACGAACTTTGCCGTTGTTCTTGCTCATGTGTTTGTCGCAGGCGGAAAGAACCCGGCCTTCGCGTTTCGGCCCGCCTGCTGGCGAAACGGGATGCGAGGTCGGCGGGCAAAACGCCGTCGGCGGCACGCATCGGCCAAGAAGATTCCGGGGAACGGCCCGGGCCGCTCCACATACCTTGGTGATTGTTTCGCATATCTTGCGGACGAGCAACCTTGGCGAGCCTGGCACCGCAAGAATGTGTGCCGGGCTGACTCTGACCGGAAACTTGCGATGCGACAACATGAAAGCAAATTCCGGCAGGGCCGGCTCTGTTTTCGGTCGCCATGTCCTTTGACCCACCCCCACCACCACAGGCGTGGCGTGAAGCCCACTTGGCACCGTGGCACGTCGGAAGCCGCAGCTCAACGAGTCGCGCGAAATGTAGCTTGGCCGCGGGGCTGTCCGCTGGGCATGAGTGGTGGCGGCCTACCGATGCCATTTGTCCCCAAGCAGGTGGATTGGAACGGTTACCCGGTCCGGACCGCTCCGGCGCGGAAGACGGCTAGCGCTTCGGGAAGCAGCGGCCTGAGCGGGCCATGCGCCACGGGAGCGAGCGGTTGCAGAAGTTGGCCCGCGCCTTTTCAAGCTGCCTCCTCGCCTCCGGCCGTTGACTGCTCCCCCGCCGGCGCGCAGGCATCAAGCACAGGATCCAAGTCCTCCAGCGCGCGATGACGGCTTCCGCGAGGACGACTGCTGCTTGCTCCAGATCTATCCGGCCTTTCCCGCAAATCCGTGATCAACCAAGAGTTTCTGGCTGACGTCCGTCCCCGCCCTCCGCTATGCTGGCCACACGTTGGCGCCGGCGAACAACTCGCGCGACGTCTCAGGCACAAACCGGAACCGCCGTACCTGCAACAAATGAAAAGTAGAATTCTCGCCGTCCTGCTCTCATGGGCCGTTCTGCTCCCCGTCGGCTGGTGTAGCCAGGGGCAAGCCGCCGACACGGTCTGGCTGTCTTCCCTCGACCTGACCAAGATGAGGCAGGGCTGGGGTAAGCCCCAGGTGGACCGTTCGATCCGCGAGACGCCGCTCGCCATTGGTGGGCAGAAATTCGAGCACGGCGTCGGAACGCACGCCGTCAGCGTACTGTGGATTGACCTGGCGGGCGGGACGGAGAAGTTTCTGGCGTCGGTGGGGGTGGACGACGCGGCTGGCGGCAAGGGGTCGGTCGCCTTCAAAATCATCGGCGACAGCCGGACGCTGTGGCAATCCGGCGTGATGAAGCCCGGCCAATCCGCGAAGCCGGTCGAGCTGGATCTGCACGGCCTTCAGACGCTGCTGCTTTTGGTGGACGACGCGGGAGACGGCATTGACTTCGACCACGCCGATTGGGCCGACGCGCGGTTTATTGTCAGCGGGCCGAAGCCCCGCGCCATCGACGGACCGCGCGAGGACGCCGTCATTCTCACGCCCAAGCCCAGTCCGGCCCCGCGCATCAACGGGCCGCGCGTCTATGGCGCTCGTCCGGGGCACCCGTTCCTCTTCCGCATTCCGACGAGTGGGGAAAGGCCCATGACCTTTTCGGCGAGCGGCCTGCCCGCCGGCCTCCACCTCGATGCCGCGACCGGCATCCTCACCGGCACCACCCCGGGGCGCGGCACCTACAGGATCACCCTGCGCGCCCGGAATGGACACGGCCGGGCTGCGCGGTCGTTCCAAATTGTTTCGGGCGACACGCTGGCGCTCACACCGCCGATGGGGTGGAATCACTGGTACACCCATTACGACCGCATCACCGACGCCCTCATGCGCCAGGCCGCCCTGGGATACCTCACCCGCGCGGGTGCCGAAATCGGGGTGGCTTCCACGAAGGCTTTCACCACGCAGCTCACGGCCCTCTTCTTGCTCACCCTTACCTTGGCCAAGCAGCGGGGTCGTTTGACACCGGATGAAGAAGCCCGCTACCTGCGCCAGCTGCGCCATCTTCCCTCTGCGCTGAGCGCCGTGCTGGCGCTGGAACCCCAGGTCATGGCCTGGGCCGAGCGCTTTGCGGATAAGCAGAATGCGCTCTTCCTGGGCCGGGGCATGCACTACCCCATCGCCCTGGAAGGGGCCTTGAAGCTCAAGGAGATCTCCTACATTCACGCCGAGGCCTACCCGGCCGGCGAACTCAAGCATGGTCCCCTGGCCCTGGTCACCAGCGAAATGCCCGTGGTGACGGTGGCTCCCAACGATCAATTGCTTGAAAAGCTCAAGAGCAACATGCAGGAAGTTCGAGCCCGAGGCGGGGAACTGTTCGTATTTGCGGATGCGGGTGTCCACTTGGAACCGGGACCGGGGCTCCATGTCATCCGCATGCCGGAGCACTATGGGGCGCTTTCGCCCATCCTCCATGTGGTGCCCCTGCATCTCCTGGCTTATCACACCGCCATCGCCCGGGGTACCGATGTGGACAAGCCCAGGAATCTCGCCAAGAGCGTGACCGTGGAGTAGGCTGGAGGCTCGAAGGGGGCAATCGTGAAGATCCTTGTCGTTGATGACTCAGGCACTATG
>JAJXZI010000065.1 GCA_021780115.1 bacterium
GGAAGCCGAGGCCTTTCTGCAGGTCTTCTTCGTTGCCGACGAGGACATCCACGTGTTTGAGAATACGGTCGAGCACCGCGACCGCCCGCTCCTCGCCGACGACGGACACCTCACCCGCTCGCGGCGCGGCCCCGCCATTTGCCTTTCCTCTTCCGCCCCTGGCCGCGTCCGCGGGCACGGTGAAACTGTAGGTCTGCCGCTCCGCCGTGTTGTTCACGGCCAGGATGTAGTCGCCCGGCGGAACCGCGTCGTTTCCCGCGCGCACCCGGAGCCGGCAGGAGGTGACGCTGCTCTGCAACGCGGCGTTGAACCGAAGTTTCGGGTCGCCAAAGACGTGGGACCTGGCCCACCAGCAGTGTTGCGCCTGGAACAGCGGCCGGCGCGCGTTGACCTCGGCCGCGATGCGCTGGAGGGCGGACCAGGTTTCGGGGTGGTCCCGAATCTTCCAGCCGCCGGCCTCGTAGGCGAAAAAGAACAGGCCGTTCGCGCCCCGGGCCAGCGCCTCGTAGGTCATGCAGCGCAATTCGTCGTACGTGGGCGGGCGCAAACCCGTCTCGCCGGGCAGGACCTCCGGAAAGCAGCTCCAGTCGAAGGCCTGCAGGACGGCGATCAACGGCCGCTTCGCCGGCGCCGCCAGGCGGGCCATCTCGACGTGCTGGCCGAAGTTGGCCAGCGGCAGCCACGGAATCGGATAGCGGTCCACCATCAGGATGTCCGTCAGGCGGGCGTAGTACTGGGCCTGGTATCCCTGGTAGATCACCAGCGCCGTGGGTTTGGCCGGGCCGACGGATTTCACGGCGCGTTCGGCGGCATTCACCTGTTGGGGCGAGATCCCATTGAAGTCCGGCTCGTCCACCAGGTACCACGCCCACAAGGCCGGATGGGCGTCGAAGTGCCGGACCGTTTGCCGGGCGCGGGCCGGATCAAAGTCGGGACCCGCCGCGGTGCCGGGCGAGGCCAGCACCTTCAGGCCCTGGGCGCGGGCGGCGTCCAGGAAGCCGCGTTCCGCCGGACCGGTGATGAGGTTGAAGCCGGCCGCTCTCACCGTGGCGAAATCATTGGTGGAATTCACCCCGTAAAGGCCGAGCGGATAAAAGCCGCGATCTCCGTGCAACCCGGGCGAACGGCAACCCGTGAGCCAGGGAAACATCAGGGCCAGGACAATGGCGACCAGCCGGTTCATTTCAGATCCGGCCTTCGGATCGCCAAGGGCGCGACCGCGACCAAAGCCAGCGAGCGCCTCCGCGCTCATGGTTTGTGCGCGGCCGCCACCTGACGGGCTGCGACGACCAACTCCTTCTCTTCGGGGAGCAGCGAGCCGCCATCCGCGCGGGCCAGGTAATCGGTGGCCTTGGCGGCCTGCCCGGACGCCGCGAGGAGGCAGCCGTAGTAAGCGGCGACGGCGGGCCGCTGCAAGTCCGCGGGGCTGAGCTTTTGCAGGAGCTGGAGGCCCTCGGCAGTTTTGCCCTGCAAATGCAGCGAGTAAGCGTAAGTGGCCACGAACTCGGGAACCCGCGGCTCGCGCTCGTACACCTGGCGTGCGAGGACGTGCGCCATCGGCAGGTTGGTGCGCAGGAGCAGGGACACGGTGGCCAGGTTGTTTTGGACGACCACGTCGTCGGAGCCGCGGTTCAGCACCGTCGAGAGAATCTCGAAAATGCCGCGGGTGTTGCCGATGCTCAGGTAGTATTGAAATAGATTGTGCATCACCCACAGCGCCCAGGGCTCCGCCGCAAACCGGCTGTTCATCACCGCGCGGAGCGCGGCGCTTTCCCGGACCGTGGCGTTGGTGGACCCGGTCCCCAGGGCGCTGGAGAACACGCGGAACAGCGCCTGCGTGGCGCCGAGGGCATGGTACTGCTGGAAGGCATATTGCAGCGCCCACGGCTCCGCCGCGTAACGCGTGCTCAAGGTCGCGAGCAGTTGTTCCGTCTCGTTGGTCCAGCCCCAGGCGCGGGTCGTCTGGGCCAGCAGGGCCGTGAACTCCGGGCGTTCGGAAGCCGCCCGCTCGGCCTCCTGCCAATACGCCGCGGCGCTCGCCGCTTCGCCCTGGCCCCGCAACGCGCGGGCCAGGAGCGCCTGGCGGATGAAATCCCGCTCGCCCCAGCGCGCGTCCTGGAGGAACGCCTGCAACCCGGCCCAGTCCTTGCCGGCTTGGAAGCAAGTGGCGATGGTGAGCGGAACCGGCTGCTGGGAACGCGCCGGCTCCTCGAGGTGCTGAAGCCACTCCCGGGCGGCCGCGGCGCGGCCGTGCGCGAGCATCCAGTTGCCCAGGTCGGCCGCTTGGACCGCATTGGTGGCGGCCTGTTGCTGCGCGGCGGCGAGTGCCGCGCCCAGGCCGCCGTTCGACATTTCGCTGAGGATGGACAGATGCGCCAACCGGTCGGCGAAACCACCGCGCCCTTCCGCCAGGAGTTGCTCCGAGAAACTCCGGGCGGCCGGCAGGTCCTTCCGCGCCAGGCAGTCGCGGATGAGCCAGCGTAGCGCCTCCACGCCGACGGTTTGGTCGGCGCGCAGCGTCTGCAGGCGGGACCGGGCGCTCGCGGCCACGGCGGCGTTCGTGGACCGCAATTGGAGCACCGCCAGATTGAGCCGGTGCAGTTCATTGGTCGGATCGAGCCGGATGGCTTCTTCGAGGTGGGCTTCGGCCGTGGGCAGTTGGTTGAGTTGGATGGCCAACCGGGCCGAAAGGGCCTGGAACGCCACGGTTCGCTGGTCGGCCGCGCTGGTTTCATCGAGCGTCCGGGTCGCCAGCGGAAACGGCGGCGGCTCGTTCCGCAGCGCGCAGTCCACCAATGCGAGCCGATGCTCGAGCGTCGGCGCCAGTTCGAGGACGCGCTGGCGCCAGATCAGGGCCTGCGGAGATTGGGAACGGTCGGCCAGGTCGGCCAGGATTTCCGCGGCATCCAGGTTCTTGGGATTGTAGGCCAGCACGTTGCGCGCGGAAATGATCGCTTTGACATCCTCGCCCCGCCGCATGAACAGCCGCGCCAATCCCAGGTACTTTCTCTGTTGAAGCTTCCGGTAAATCGGCCGTCCCTGCCAATAACCGAGCGCGGACCCGATGACCACGATGATCGACGTGACGAGCAGCGCCTTCTTCAGATTGATTTTCAGGAGCTTCCGGGTTCGTCGTTCCACCCAACGCGCCAACGCCGAGTACCCGACCACGAAGGGCGTGGCGATCGGGCGGAAGATCGCCGCGATCCGCCGGAAGGCCTTCCCGAAGCGCCGCTCCAGCCAGCGACTCACCCCCTGCCAGGCGATCAGCACCGGCGTGACCAGCGGCCTGAGCGTTTGGGAAAGCCATCGGAACACGCGCCGGAAGCGCCGGCCCAGCCAACGGGTGAAACTGGCCTGCACCGCCACGACCGGCGCTGCCAGGCGTCCCACCACCCCGAAGCATCGTTGGAGGCCGCGGTTGAACGGCCGGGTCAACCGGCGCCCGAAGCGCCCCAGGCTGGCTAGGACCGCCGCCGCCGCCGAGGAGATCGTCCCCACGCCGCGCCCGAGCGGGCGGCCCCAATGCCGGTGCAACCAGCGGCCGAACGCGTAGCGGATGGCCACGACCGGCGCGGTCAGCGCTCCGAGTCTCCGGAAACCGCGGCGCAAGGGCCGTCCCAGATAACGATCAAGCCAGTAACCCGCCCAGGCCGGGATGGCCCGCGCGACAGAGACAAAAGAGCGGACTTGATCCAGGGTCCGCCTGAGAGTCCTTTTGGGATGCCACATGGTCAATTCGAGCGCGGCATACTTCTCTCTGAGCCTTGGAATTTGTCAACCAGAACTTCCGATGGGATGAGGCCGCGGGTGCATCTTGACACTGTCCTTAGGATGAGTGGGTAAAAGGTTCCTCAACCGGCAGAAAGCGAGATGACATGAAGAATGAACGGAAGCCGGAAG
>JAJXZI010000275.1 GCA_021780115.1 bacterium
GCGCGGACGGCGCGGCGCGCCGTCCCTACCCGGTTCAGGGGTTCAAGGCGCGAAGTCCTTTGTCGGCGAAAGCTCACTCCAAACGAAACGCGACGGAGGGCGGCCCCGCCGGTTCGGAAGCCGGGCGGGCGACGACGGTCAGTGCGCGTGGTCCTGCCCACGCCGCACCTGGCGGCTCGCGTCACCGAGCACTT
Organism: bacterium; assembly: GCA_021780115.1. GTDB lineage: Bacteria > Verrucomicrobiota > Verrucomicrobiia > Limisphaerales > JAJXZI01 > JAJXZI01. Next base: position 195 of record JAJXZI010000275.1, read on the forward strand.
GGGTCAAGTCCTCGCGCAATTGCAGCCGCGCCCGGAGCAGGCGGACTTTGACATTGGCCTGGCTCAGGCCCAGCGCGCCGGCCGTCTCCTTGATGGACAGTCCCTCCACGTCGCGCAGCAGGAACACCAGCCGGTGTTTCTCGTCCAGCCGGCCGAGCGCCTGGTCCAACAGGCGGCGCGTTTCGTTCTGCTCCACGAGTTGCTCCGGCGACTGCCGCCAGTCCGCGATGAACTCCGGATGCGGCACCGGGCCATCGTGTTCGTCCGGGGCGGTGGCTTCATCCAGGGAAATGGTGACCAACCCGCGGCGTTTGCGCAGGACCTTGAGCGCGGCGTGCGTGGCGATGCGGAAGAGCCAGGTCGCGAAGCTCGCCTGCTCGCGAAAGGCGCCCAGGTTCTCCAGCGCGCTCAGGAAGGCCTGCTGCGTCACGTCTTCGGCGTCCTGTTCCTGCCGCACAATGCGCAGGGCCAGCGTGAACACCCGCCGCTCGTAGCGCGTCGTCAGCGCCTCGAACGCGCCCAGGTCGCCGGCCTTGGCGCGGCGCACCAATTCCGGGTCGGCGATCTCGGCGGTCGGGTTCGCACTCATGTCCGCCCTCAGCCTTCAAGCCGGAGCGTGCGAGGACAAGCGGAAAATCGCCCGCCCTCCGCGCCCGCTTCGGGCTTTGCAAAGCCTTTCCGAACCCTGATGATCCGCCCCGCATGAGCACGGGATACCAAATCGTCGTCTGCGCCGGCATCGTCCCCGATCCGCTCCAAACCCTGGAGCCGGTGCCTGGTCCGACCGGCCCGGCGCTCAAGAACGAGATGATGCTCCCCGCGGTCCTCGACCCGTGGGCCCGCCACGCGCTGTACGAGGCGGCCCACCTGGCCAAGAGCGCACCGGGCAGCCAAGTCTGGCTCGTGAGCCTTGGTCCCAAGGCCAAGCTTCAACAGGCGCTGATGACGATCGCGCAAAAGGTCTCTTTTGATCTCGTCGCCCTCGACGGGCCGGCGAGCGGTTTCACCGAAGCCGCGGAAGTCGCGGCCGCGCTGGCCGAAGCGATCCAAGCCATTCCGGGCCTGGACAAGTCGCGCCTGCTGGTGTTCGGCGGCTGGGAGTCCGCGTCGCGCGGCGCCGGCGTGACGCTGCCCATGGTGGGCGAGTGGCTCGGGATTGTGGACCAGTTCCAGGGCGTGGACGAGCTGAAGGTCAGCCCCGACGGCTCGCTGGAAATCCTCGAGCGCATCGAAGGCGGGCGGCACCAACTCTCGCGTTGCGCCGGCCCGCCCACGGTGCTGGGCTGGGCCACGGGCCATTTGCCGGAACCGAAAAACAATCCCCAGATCGGCATGGTGAACATGCGCACCGCAATGCCCGCGCTGCAAAAGGCGAAGCCGGTGACACTAGCCGGCGCCGGGTTTGCCTTCGCCCGCGTGACCCTGCCGCGGCAGCTTCGCCCGACACGGATCGTGAAGGACACGGCGCCGGACGCGATCGCGAAGGAAATCGTCGAGTGGATCCGGCGGTGAGCCGGCCGGGAGGCATCTCACCGCGCCCCAGTCCGCAACAACTATGGAATCCATTCTCGTCCTGGCCCACACGGAAACCGACGGCACGCTGGGCCGGCCAGCGCTGGAAGCCTTGGGTGCGGCGAAGAATCTCAGCGTCGCGCTCGGCGGCGCCGATCTGCGGGTGGGGTTGGTGGGTGGCAACGTCCAACCCGCCGCCCACGGCATCGCCACCTGCGGCGCGAAGCGAATCTTCGCGGCGGCCGGGCCGGACTTCAGCCAACCCCGCTACGCCACCGACGCGGCGGCCACGGAGGCGATTTGCCGGGTCGCCGCGGCCAGCATCGTCCTCGCCTCCGGGACCTCGCGTTGGAGCCGTGTGCTCTCCGGCGTGGCGCAGCGGCTGGGGGGGCGGGCCGACACGCACGTGACGAACATTCTCACCGACTGCGGCAGGGTGTCGGTCAACCGCTGGTTCTATCGTCAGCGGATGGAGGCGGTGTTGCAGCGCGACCCGCGGCCCTGGTTCATCCTGGTGGATCCCGGCAGCCAGCCCGCTTGGCGGGGCGACGCCGGCAGCGCGACCGTGGAAGCCGTCGCCGTGGACCTGCCGGCTTCCTGCCAGCGCACGACCATCCTCGGCGTGCGCGAACCAGCGGGCGCCGCGCAGACCATTCGACCCGACGCGGAGTTGCTCTTCGTCACCGGCGCCGGGTGGACCAAGAAGCAGGCGGACGGCCAAACGCACGCCGCCGAGGCGGAAGAACTCATCCGCGATTTTCTGCGGCTCAGCCGCGCCTCGCTCGGCAGCAGCAAGTCGCTCGTCGATCTCAGCGGCGAAGGACAAGCGGTGTTGTCGTTCCTTTCTCACCTGAATCAGATCGGGCAGACCGGCGCGACGCCGCGGCACCCGAAGGGACTCGCCACCTGCTGCCACGGCGAGGAACCACACACGGTGGGCTGGCGTTTCATCACCGAGCGCCGCGCCATCAGCCTCGATCCCAATTGCGGCTGGGCGCGCGGCAAGGCCGACGTGCTCTACGTGGCCGACGCCTTCGCCGTGATGGCGAAGGTCAACGAGTTGTTGGCCAGCGCCGGCAACGCGTAGCCCCCCCCCGTCACCGCGCTTGCCGCTGGGTCGAGTGTCGCCCTCGGACAAGTCTCACACCCCCGGGATATGGAGCCTCCCCGAGAACCTGGGTTGGGTTTGACAATTGGAGGCGTGATGGATATCATTAGTGGCGAGTGTCACAGGAAATCACCCCAGGGCGTGGACGCCATTACGCCAGCGCCGGGCTTATGGAGTACGGTGGTTATTGGGCAGGGACGTTTGCCCCAGCCGCACATGTGGGGACATGACCCCTCTGAAAGCCAAAGCCTCACCCCCGGGCATCCCAGGCTCCGCCGCATTGGAAGGGGTCTCAACCGGCACGAACGGGGTGACGTTGGTGGCACCAGCACCAGCCGCTTGTTCCGCTTGAGCAACCCGGAGATCGTTTGGAAAACCTCAGAAACCATGAAAAGCATCCTCACAACCACCTGCTTCGCTGCCCTGGCTATTGCCGGGGCGCACGGCGCCACGTTCAGCGTGACTCCCAACCTGGTGAGCAACGACTACACCGGCCTTCTGACCTTCCAGATGAGCGGGTTGTCTGCCGGCGAGACGGTGCAGATCGTCCAGTTCTACGATTTCAACGGCGACGGCGTCGTGGACGGCCCTGACCTCGGCGTCCGCGGCGAATCCATCACGGACGGTCGGGCCGCACTGGTCGGCGGCGCGACGAATGCAAACGTCCTCGCCGACGAAGACGGCACGCCCAACGGCGTGATCACCGGCTCGCTGCCTTTCCCGCTGGCGCCAGAACTGGCGCGCGGTGTCGGCAAGTATCTCTTCCGCTTCAGCAGCCCGTCCAACAGTTTCCCCGTCACCACCGTCCCGTTCACCGTCGTGAGCGCGCCCTACGCCCAGAAGGTTCAAGGCGTCGTGAAGAGCAATGGCACGAACGTCCCGTACGCCGGAGTCGCTTTGGTTCAGATTGTCGCCGGCCGCACGAAAGTCATCGTCGGCAGCACTGCGGATGCTGCCGGCAACTACACACTTCCGGCGCCGCCGGATACCTACTACGTGATTGCCTTCTGGCCGGGTTACGTGATGGACTTTACCGCTGCCCCCGACGTGACCCTGGCCGCGCGTGCCACCCTCACG
>JAJXZI010000293.1:0-3329 GCA_021780115.1 bacterium
CTGCGAAACGGCTCACCAGTGTCGCCTCTCCCGCCGGCAGCTTCTCTTACACCCTCGGCGGGGTGGGGGCGGCCAGCCCCCTGCTCAAGAAGCTGGCGTTGCCCAACTCTTCCTACATCACGAACACCTACGACTCCGTGGCCCGACTCACGGGAACGTATTTGAAGAACAGCAGCGGCACGGTGCTCGACTCGATGGCCTACACCTACAACCAGGCCGGGTGGCGGACCCAGCAGACCCGCACCGACGGCAGTTACGTGAATTACACCTACGATCCGATCGGGCAACTGAAGACGGCCGTGGGGAGCGGCGGCCAGTCCACAGAAAACCTCGACTACGCCTACGATGCGGGGTGGAACCTGAACTGGCGGACCAACGGCGGCACGGCCACGGCCTTTACGGTGGATACCCGGAACCAGTTGACCAACGGCCCCTATGGCGCCAACACCTACGACGCCAACGGCAGCCTCACCAACAAGACCTCGGACAGCTTCGGCGACACCACCGTCCTGACCTATGATGATGAGAACCGGCTGGTGGACGTGCAGAACCTCTCGGTGGCTTATGAGACGGTGTTCGTGTATGACGGGCTGGGCCGACTGCGGATTCGGCGCGAATACACGGGACCGGCGCAACAGCGGCCGGTCGGCCTGGCCAGCGCGGTGTCGCCCGGAATCGCTTCCGGCCTGACCCTGTCCTCGGAGGTGCATTACCTTTACGACGGGCTGCGGGTGATCCAGGAGCGCGATACCAACAGCAACCCGCAGGTGAGCTACACGCGGGGCACCGACTTGAGTGGCACGCTCGAAGGCGCCGGTGGCATCGGCGGCCTGCTGGCGCGCTCGGACAGCTACAGCGGCGGCAATCCGACGCGGCACGTCTTCTACCACGCCGACGGCAACGGGAACATCACGTATCTGGCGGATGGCAGTCAGGCCCTGGCCGCCAGCTACAGGTATGATCCGTATGGGAACACGACGGCCAGCAGCGGGACGCTGGCCAGCGCCAATGTCTATCGCTTCTCGTCCAAGGAAATCCACGTCAACAGCGGGCTGTACTACTACGGCTACCGGTTCTATGACCCGAATTTGCAGCGGTGGCCAAATAGGGACCCGATTACCGAAGTCGGCTTCAAAGTCTTGGTAGGTCGAGATGATGACCTGTTGGAGAAAGAAGATAATCTTTACAAATACGTTCAGAATCAGCCCACATCGAGGATTGACCCGGAAGGACTTCTTACAAAGGAGCAGCTCGATGAGATCAAAAAAGAAATCGAAATCGCTCAACGACTTAGAGATGCAATTAACGCCGCAAAAAAGGGGATAGGCTGCCCCTGTCTAGATACTGTCACTGCACATTACTGCAGTTGCTTTAAGTATAACGCGGACAACGTGACAGATCTTGCGAATTGCATTTGTGCCGGAACCCCTGACCCGAAGTGTGACCAGAGAGTCAAAAAGGTAGCAGGGCCGATAATCGACAAATGAATAATCTCACACTCCAAAGATTTAGGCAACATGTTTAAGAAGCTCCCTATCAACAATTTGATTCGCGACATTTGCGTGTGCATTTTTCTTTCGGTGTTCATGGTTGCCTGTCATTCGGGAAACGTAAAAAGCGGGGATCTCGCAGCCTTCATGCAGCAACAGATCGCCCGGCTTGGCGGACACATGAATGCCATAACTCAAGTTAGGACTAAACAGATCAACTGCTCGTGGAATTCCCGTGCCGATGAAAACGGTATTCAAATTTTTACAAACACCAATTACTTCGACGCTGTCGACGCATTCTATCGCTCGCTCGTCGGCAAGCCGTCTATCGAGAAAGCCGACTCTAGTGGCCACACATTAATCATTTACGATGTCAAAAGGGTAGGAGTCATGATCAGTTATGAGCGAGCTGCCAACTTCCTTCACATCATCCTCCTCAAACCTCAAGACATTTAAAATACCTTCGGTGTCCCGCACAAGCGGTGATAAGGGATCTAGCGCGCCTGAGGCCGGCGCGAAGTCAGTCGGCCACCCGCGCCTGCCGCACAGCCCTGGCGCTGCGACTTCGCTGCGGAGGGCGGCACGTCCAGAGCCAGAGCGTGCGCCCTTTCCTGCCCTCGCACCCTGGCTGCGCTCCGGCCCCTTCGCTCCGTCGCCAGCACCGCTCGTTCCTCGCTAGGGTTGCCAGGCCCCGGCAGCCCCTGGTGTTACGCCAGAATCCAGCGACACACCCCTTGTGTTGCGGAGGCCCGGCCACAACTTGACCTTCCCCAGACGCAAGGGTTCAATGCTCCGCATGAAGCGTTACACCTACACGGTCGAAATCCATCCGGCTGACCGGGATGAAACGGGCTATTGGGTTTCAGTGCCCGCCCTGCCGGGCTGCTTCACCCGGGGCGAGACGTACACGAGGAGACTTTGGCCAATGCCGAGGAGGCCATCACCGGCTATCTGGAGGCACTGGTCAAAGATGGCCAGCCGATTCCCGAGGAGCCGCAACGCCCCGCGAAGGTGGCCGTGGGCGTGGTTCTGCGCGTGCCGGCGACGGCGTCCTGAGTCGGCTGCCGAACCCGACCGCGCGGGACTTGGTCCGCACTTTGGAAAACGCAGGATTCGAAGAACGACACCAGAGGGGCAGCCACCTGCATCTCTATCGCCCCGCGCGGGGCAGATGGGTGACGGTGCCCATGCACCGGGCGACCTCAAACGCCCCCTGTTCAAAGCCATCCTCAAGCAGGCGGGCATTTTGGAAGCCGACTATCTCAAACTGCTTTGAGGGGCGAGAGTTGGTGCCATTGCATCGCAGTGTCACTCCCGGCCACATAGTGAGCCGGGAATTTTTTGTCTGCGCCATCGGTGAGTCAGTGGCGGGATTGATTCGGCCGCGTGTGCCCAGTTTTACGACGCCCAAGGTCACGAAATCCGGGCCCTTCATGTCGATGACGGACAGTTGGCAGCCAAACCCGAGGCGGAAGCCGCGAAGCGCGTGACGCGGAAGCTCGGCTTGCCCCTGACATTGCTGCGAGTCAAGGGATGCGTTCAAAGACCCGGCGGTGTTATCCCCGGCCGCAATGCTTTTCTCCTATTTCACGGCCTACTCGAATTCAAGGATTTGTCCCGCGCGTAGTTGAAAAGCAGTTGGTGGAGAGATTCATTACGCCGCGTTCTTTGTCGGTCGTGAGCGCGGCGACACATTCCCCGCAAACCTGCCGCGGAACGCCAGACGTTACATCCGTTGCGGGTGTCATGTCCGGTGTCAAGGGAAGCACGCCTACGAAACCGTGTCGAAGGAGGTGCGAGTGCCCGCCGGCCTCGGCGCGCTCTCCAGGGCGACTTCCT
>JAJXZI010000293.1:3339-3886 GCA_021780115.1 bacterium
AAACCTCGTAAGGCGCTCCGCGGATGGCTCAAGTTCCGCCCGACTCTTCCCTCGTTCCCGTTCTTCAATGCGGTAGAGCGCCTCTACAAGATTTCCGAATTCAGCGAAGATCGTATCGTCGTTTTCGTGACGCCGCCGTTCTTCGGCGATGTACTCCTTGCACGCGCTCCACCAATGGATGCCGTGGTAGCTGAATGCAACCCAGGCCATTTCTTGATCGAGATAGCCGCGGCGCAGGAGCATGCCCACCGTTTCGAAAAAATTCATCACGTCCTCCTGAATCTCGTCGTGCGGCGCTTTGCGGAGAAACTGAGTTGCCAAAGCCGCCCGTTGGCGGACCAGCCGCTCGCCGTCAAAAATCTCCTCCCGCTTCATCTGAAGTTCCACTTTCATCTGATCGCGTGCGACGGCCAATTGGGCCTTGAAGGCCCGCCAAGTGACACCGACCAGGGCACACGTGGCAACCGCTACAAGGGCTTCCCAGATCATGTCCCAAGTGTAGCGTTGTGGCGCCCGATTGGCAATCAGGGTCCGGGATGTCCCCATT
>JAJXZI010000312.1 GCA_021780115.1 bacterium
CTTGAGCAACGAAACAGTTGTCCACGGCAGACCGCGGAAGCGCCGCAGAGAGAAGCTCAAAATGTCACCCATGTCTTGCTCGCTTTGTGTCACCCATGTCCTGAGTCCGTGCCCAGGGCGGGTGCGGGGGAAATCCAAGCAGACGTTCCCCCGGAAACCGCTCGTAATTGGTATCAGCCGGTGCGGCCGCGTTCGTGCCAGCGGATGGCCTCGCGCAGGAGTTCCGTGGCGCTGGCCAGATGGAGTTTGTCTTTGATCCGCGCGGAGTAGGCCTGGACGGTCTTCATGCTGAGACGCAGGGTTTCGGCGATCTCCCGCGTGCCGCGGCCCTGGCCAAGGAGTTCGAAGACCGCGAGTTCCCGGTCGCTGAGCAGTTCAATGGGCGAGTGGGGGGGGGGCGTTTTGCCTTCGACGAACCGGGCGGCCAGCGCCGCCGCCACCGCTTCGCTGATGCAGAGTTTCCCTTCCAGCACCTGGCGGATGGCGCCAATCACCTTCCGGGTGGTCTCCCGCTTCATGATGTAGCCGCGGGCGCCAGCCCGCAGAGCGCGCTCCGCGTAATGCGATTCATCGTGCATCGAAAGGACCAGCACTGCCACGTCGGGATGGCACTGCTTCAGATCCTTGATCAACTCGATGCCGGAGGAATCCTTGAGCGAGAGATCCACGATGGCGACTTCCGGCTTGGCGGCGCCCATGGCGCCGAGCGCCTGCGGCGCGCTCTCGGCCTCGCCGCAGACGGTGAGGTCTGGCTGCTGGTTGATCAGGTTGGTCAGCCACTCGCGCACCAGCGGATGGTCGTCCACGAGGAACACCCTTCGTTTCCGCAAGTCAGCCGTGGGCGTCATGCGTCAGTGCGCGGGTTTGCCCGTTCCGGGCCGTTTGGGAATAGAACAGGTCACGACGGTCCCGCCCACCGGACCCGGCTCAATCGAGAGCAAGCCGCCCATCCGCGCCGCCCGGTGGGCCATGATCCGGGTGCCCAGCCCCGGTCCCCGAGACCAGTTTTCCGGCAACCCCGCGCCGTCGTCTTCCACCGTGAGCGTCAGTTGGTGGTCGCCGCCGGCGAGGCAGATGAGGATGCGGCCGGGCCGGCCGTGGCGGAGGGCGTTGGTGACCGCTTCCTGCGCGATGCGATAGAGATGCGTCGCCGTGGCGGCATCGTGGATCAGGACGGGCGGATCGCAGGCGAAGGTGCAACGGACCTTCGCGCGGGCGGTGAGGCTGGCGGCCAGTTCCTGGAAGGCGGCCATGAGTCCCTCCGCCTCCATGTCCACGGGGTAAATCCCGCGGGCGAGGTTACGGGCCAGCGTGATGCCGTCCTCGACCAGGCCCACGAGTTGGTGCGCATCGGCGGCCTCCGGCCGCGCCTGGCCGGCGAGTTTTTCGCCCAGCACCTGGCAGGCGAGCGCGGTGCCGGTGAGGTGTTGGCAGAGGCTGTCGTGGAGGTCGTGGCCGATGCGGCGCTGCTCGCGCTCGCTGATCTCCAGGATTTCCTTTTCCAGCCGCTCGCGTTCGCTCATCTCCTGCGTCAGGGCGAGGGTCCGCTGCTGGACGCGCTGCTCGAGTTCGTCGTGGAGGGACCGCAGACTGGTGAGCAGCCAGACCACGATGCAATAGAAGCTCAGCAGGATCATCGCGTTCCAGATGGGGATGAACTCGTTCGAGTAGCGCGCTCCGGCCGCCACGTCCCCGCCAATCCAGACCGCCACGCTGAGGATGGACATCAACGCCCCGAAACCGCGGCCGAGGTACCAGGCGGCCAGCCCCACGCCCAGCAGGTAGAACACGGAGAAGAAAATCTCGTACCCGGTCAGGTAATCCACCGTGCCGACCAGCGCCAGGAAACCCAGGCCCGCCAGCGCCAGGAGAGGGCGCGGACGCCGTTCCAGATCTTGCAGCAGCCGCAGCACGCTTTCCATCGTAGCCGCCGGCCCGGGGCGGCTCCAGCCCGGAAATCCCGCCCGCCGAGTCCGCTTCCTCTCGGCGACGGCGCTGTTGGTGGGACGTTCGGGTCAGTACAGCCGGTGGCGGAACAGGTAGCCGGCCAGACCGAGGTTGACAAACCCGATGATCGCCATGGGCCAGAACTGGCCGACGAGCAAGTCGAACGGCGTGCCCTGGAGAAACACCCCGCGCAGGATCACCAGGAAGTAGCGCATCGGATTGAGGTAAGTGATCTGCTGCACCCAGGCCGGCATGTTGGCGATGGGCGTGGCGAAACCGGACAACAGAATGGACGGCACCAAAAACAGGAACGCGCCGAGCAGACCTTGCTGTTGCGTCACCGCCAGCGAGGAAATCATCAGTCCCATCCCGACGGTCGAGAGGACAAAGCAGAACAATCCGACATACAGCGTGAGCAGACTGCCCCGCAACGGGACCTGGAACCAAAACACGGCGATCAGGATGATCAAACTGGCCTCGAAAAACCCGATGAGGAATCCCGGCAGCGCCTTGCCGAGGAGGATTTCCCCCGGGCGGAACGGCGTCACCAGCAGTTGGTCAAAGGTGCCCTGCTCCCGCTCGCGGGCGACCGACAACGCCGTCACCAGCGTCGTGACCACCAACGTCAGCAGGCCGACGATGCCCGGCACGATGAACCAGCGGCTGAGCAGGTTCGGATTGAACCACGCCCGCGTCTCCAGGTGCGCCAGCGCGGCCGGGCCGCCGGCGCGCTGCTGCCAGTCCGTGTCGAAGGCGGCGACGATGGTGTTGACGTAATTGAGCAGGATCGCCGCCGTGTTCGAGTTGCGCCCGTCCACGATCACCTGCACGGGGCCGGACCGCCCGCCGAGCAATTCGCGGCTGAAGGTCGGTCCGATGTGCAGCACCAGCAGCACGCGCTTGGCGTCCACCAGCGGCGTGATTTCCGCCTCTTGCCTGAGCGTCGCAACCGGGCGGAAATGGGGCGACGCGGCGAAACGCGCCACCAACTCCCGCGCGGCCTGGCCGGCGTCCTCGTTATAGACCGCGAACGGAATGCGGTTTAGGTCGAACGTGGCCGCGTAGCCGAAGACCAGCAGTTGCAGGATCGGCGGGATGAAGACGACCATCCGGCTCCGCTGGTCCTTCAGCAGGGCCAGGAACTCCTTGACCGTGAGCGCTCGGATTCGCCGGAACATCGCGCCCCTATTCCAGCCGCTTGCGCAGCTTGCGCCGGCTCACGCCGAGGAAGAACGCCGCCATCCCCGCCAGCGCCAGCGCGTTGGGCAACACCACCGACCACACGTTGCCGGCCAGGAACACCGTCTGCAGGATCGCCACGAAATAGCGCGCCGCTAGGACGTGGGTAATCCCCTGGACGACCGCCGGCATGCTGCCGATGTCGAAGATGAAGCCGGACAGGATGAACGCCGGCAGGAAGGTCGCGAGGATGGCCACCTGGCCGGCCACAAACTGGTTCTTCGTCACCGTCGAGATCAGCAGGCCCATCCCCAGCGCCGCCAGCAGGAACAGCGACGCGGCGGCGAACAGCACCCAGAGCGAGCCGCGCAACGGCACGCCGAACAGCCACGTGCCCATCGCCACCGACAACGCCATCCCGCCGGTGCCGAGGAGAAAGTAGGGCACCAGCTTGCCGACGAGCACCTCGCGCATCGTCACCGGCGTCACCAGCAGCGCCTCCATCGTGCCGCGCTCCCACTCGCGCGCCATCACCAGCGCGGTGAGCAGCGCGCCGATCAGCGTCATGATGATCGCGATCAGGCCGGGCACGAGGAAATTGCGGCTGCGCAATTCGCTGTTAAACCAGACGCGCGCTTCGAGGCGGACCGGCAGGGCCAGCGCGTCGCCGCGGTCCAGGGCCTGGCGTTGCAGCCATTTCTGCCAGACGCCCTGCACGTAGCCGAGGATGAGCTGGCCGGTGTTGGCATCCACACCGTTGACGATCACCTGAACGGGCGCGCCGCCGGTCTGGCGCAACCGCCGCGCGAAGTCCGCCCGCAGATGGACGATGGCCGAGACGCGGCGGTCCAGCAGCGCCGCCTCCGCTTCGCGCAGATCGCGCAGGTAAACCGGCTCGAAGTAGCGCGAGCGGTGGAAGCCGCTGGTGAAACTGGCCGTGTCGGCGCTGGGCTGCTCCACCACCAGCGCGATCGGCACGTGCTCGGCGTCCAGCGACACCCCGTAGCCGAAGATCAGCAGCAGCACGATCGGCAGCAGAAAGGCGATGGCGATGCTGCTGGGGTCGCGCAGGATTTGATAAAACTCCTTTCGGATCAATCCGCGCAGCCGCATTCCGCCGCCGCCGCGGGAGGGCGGGGCAACCGGGCTTTGCTGGTCGCGCGCTGGGCTCATCAACCGGACGCTGTGGTTTGGCCCTTCCCTTCAATCAGCGCGATGAAGGCGTCTTCCATCGTCGGCTCCGGGTGTTCGGCGGAACGCTGGCGCTGCTTGACCTCCTCCGGCGTGCCGAGCGCGAGGATTTCCCCGTCTGCCATGATCGCGAGCCGGTCGCAATACTCCGCCTCCTCCATGAAATGCGTCGTGACCATGACGGTGACGTGTTGCTCGGCCAGCGCATTGATGCGCCGCCAGAAATCGCGCCGCGCCAGCGGGTCCACGCCCGAGGTCGGCTCGTCCAGGAACAGGATGTCCGGCTCGTGCATCAGCGCGCAGGCCATCGCCAGGCGCTGCTTGTGGCCCAGCGGCAGGTCTAGGCTGGGGGTGTCGGCCATCGGCGCCAGATCGAATTGCTCCAGCGCGCGGTCCATCTGCTCGCGCTGCCGCCGCCCCGACAAACCGTAGGCGCTGCTGAAAAACCGCAGGTTCTCGCCCACGCTGAGATTGCCGTAGAGCGAGAATTTCTGGGACATGTAACCGATCCGCGCCCGCGCCGCCGCCGCCGCGGTCCGCAAGTCCACGCCGGCCACGCGCAGCCGGCCCGCGCTCGCCGGCAGCAGGCCGCACAGCATGCGGAAGGTGGTGGATTTGCCGGCGCCGTTCGCGCCGAGCAAACCGAACACCTCCCCGCGCTCCACCTGAAAGGTCACGCCTTTCACCGCATAGAAATTACCGAAGCGCCGCTGGACGCCGCTGACTTCGATGACCGGGCCGCCGCCGTTCCGCCGGCGCGCCGGCGCGGAGGCCGCCGGGTCGGGTGGACGCGCCCCGCGATCCTCCGCGCGCCGGTTTTTCAGCATCGCCACGAAGCTGTCTTCCAGCCGCGGCGGCACGGACTGGATCGAAACGCCGGCGACACCGGGCAACAAGGCCGCGGGTTGAGGCGCCGCCTCGCTGTCCAGCACCAGGCGCACCCGGTCGCCCTGGATCAGCGCGTCCACGACCGGGGCCGCCGCGGCCAGTTTTGCCTGCACGACGCGTTTGCGCTGGCCGGGCGCGGTCACGAGGTAGGTCCGGCCCCGCGATTTCTCGCGGAACTGCCCCGGTGGGCCGTCGCCCAACACCTCGCCGTCGTGCATCAGGATGATTTCGTCGCAGCGTTCCGCCTCGTCCAGGTAGGCGGTGCTGAGCAGCACGGTCATCCCTTCCTGCTGCACGAGGCGATAGACGATCTGCCAGAGTTCGCGGCGCGAGACGGGATCGACGCCCACCGTCGGCTCGTCGAGCAGGAGCAGTTGCGGCGGGCGGACCAGGGTGCAGGCGAGGCCGAGCTTCTGTTTCATCCCGCCGGAGAGGCGGCCGGCCAGCCGCGCCGTGAACCGGGCCAGGCCGGTCATCCGCATCAATTCCTCGTAGCGGCCGGCCCGCGCCGCGGGCGGCACTCCCTGTAAATCCGCGTAGAGATCAAGGTTCTCCTGGACGGAGAGATCCTCGTAAAGGCCAAACCGCTGCGGCATGTAGCCGACGCGCGACTGCACCGCCAGCGATTCCCTCGTGGCGTCGAATCCCAGCGCCCGGACCTGGCCTTGGTCGGGCGCGAGGAGTCCCACGGACAGACGCATCAACGTGGTTTTGCCCGCGCCGTCCGGGCCGATCAGCCCCGTCACCCGCCCGCGCCGCACCGCGAGGCTGACGCGGCGCAGCGCCGGGATGGTGCGCCGGCCGACGACGAACTGCTTGCTCACGCCGCGCAACTCCAACACGGCGTCGGAATCGCGTTCCGCTGACCCGGTGGCACTGGAGGGTTCCATTCGCGAGCCGGTTCACTTCGCCGCGCCGGGACGCGCTTCGGCGTCGCGCCCGGTCGTCTCCGGTTGATCGAGCGGGATCGTCACGACGGCGGGCATGCCGAGGCGCAGTTCGCCCCGCGGATTGCGCACAAAGGCGCGGACCTGATAAACGAGCTTGGTGCGCACCTCGACGGTCTCCACTGTTTTCGGCGTGAACTCCGCGGTCGGCGAAATGAAGCCGATCCACGCCTCGTAGCGTCGGTCGGGAAAACTGTCGGTCGTCACCTCGGCCTTCAGGCCGGGACGAATCTTCCCCACGTCCGTCTCCGCCACGTAGGCGCGGACCCAGAGCGGATCGTCCAGCGCCAGGGTGAAGACCGGCTTCTGCGGCGACGCCATGTCGCCCGGCTCGAGGAGGCGGTCTTGGATGACGCCGTTGGTCGGGGCGTAAAGCTGGGCGTCGGCCAGTTCGCGCCGCGCCAGCGCCAGGTCTCCCTCAGCGGCCTGGAGCGTGGCCTGGGCCGCGGCGATGTCCTCCTGGCGTGGACCGAGCACCATCAGGTCGTAAGCTTCCTTGGCGGCGGCGAGCCGGGCCGTGGCGACGTCGAGCGCGGCGCGGGCGTCGTCCAACCGCTGCGGGGTGTCCACCGTTTGGGCCACCAGGTTGGTCACGCGGCCGTAGTTGAGCCGGGCGTTCTCCAGATCCGCGCGGGCGGCGTCCGCGTCGGCCTTGGCCTTGCGGATTTCCTCCGGCCGGTTGCCGGCCTGCAAGCGCGCCAGGACCTCGCGCTGGGCCGCGACCTGGCTGGCGCGGCTGGCGGCCCGGGCCTCCAACCGCTGAGGGTCGAGCGTGGCCAGCAACTGGCCGGGCTGGACGCGGTCGCCTTCCTGGACGAGCACCGAGGCAATGCGCTCGCTGTCGTTGAAGGCCAGTTGCACCTGGCGGATGTCCACGTTGCCGTAGAGCACCAGCCGGTCGGCGGCCTCCGCGCCGCCGCGACTGCGCCAGAACCACAGCCCGGCGCCGACGGCGGCAAGGACGACAATTCCCGCCCCGATGCGAATGCGTTTCATGCTTGAAACCTGAAATGATCTCGCGCGTGCCTGAGCGCGGAGGAATCCTACCGAAATGTCCCGCGCACGTCAGCACGCAGAATCGGGCGGGGATCAACAACCGTTACGGCAGAAACGCCCCGGTCATTCTTCACGCCGTGACGGAAGAACCGGAGGCCGGGATTTGATTCCCGCCCTCAAGCCGGCCCGTGGCCGAAGCCCGATTGGCGGCTCACCTGGGCCAGCCGCTTCTCCCACTCGCCCTTGTGCGCGAGAGGATCGGCGTCGGTGCCCCAGAGTTTCTTCACCATCTCCCGCTGCGGCACGAAGGGGCACTTGACTTTCGGATGCTTGTGGGCCTCGTCGAGGGCGCGCAGGGCCAGTTGCGCGCCGGTCATGAGCGCGGGCTTGTCGGGCCGGGCGAACTGCGTGTTCAGGCCGTGCATGGCGGCGTCGAGGGCGCCCCAGCGCTCGGCGTGGGTCTTGCCCCAGAGCGTCGGCTGCGTGTCCAGCCGGGTGAGGTTCCAGAACGCGAGCCGGATCTGCCGCACCGGCTTGAAGGCGCGGCTCAGGAGGCCGCGGAAAAGCTGTTCGAGCACGCCGTTGATGACCGAGTTCAGGAATTGCGGATGCTGGAAACGTTGCTGGGCACCTGTCTCGGTGAAATCGTGGAAGCGGATCGTGAGGCCCAGTTCGCGCGCCTGCAAGTGTTCGCGGCGCAACTGCCCCACCAGCCGTGTCGCCTCGCTCAAAGTGAACGTCAGCGCCGCCTCGTAATCCGGCTCGTCGTAGGGCAGGGTCGTGCTGCTGGAAATCGTCGTGCGATCCTTCACTTCGAGCAGCAGCGGCTCGTTCCACCGGCCGTGGGCAAAGAGCCATAGTTGCTGGCCCCAGATGCCGAACTGCTGCCGGAGCAGCAGGGACGGAAGTCTGGCCACGTCGCCGAAGGTTCTGGCGCCCAGCGCGCTCAGGGCGCGCTCGCGATTTCGGGCGATGCCGGAAAGCTCGCGCACCGGACGGTCGCGGAGAAATTCCTTTTCCTCGCCCGGCCTGATTTCCAGGAAACCCGGCTTGCCCGCGTCGGTGGCCAGCTTGGCCAGCTTGGCGGAATTGGCCAGTCCGCCCGAAACGGGCAACTGCGTCTCGCGCCGGATGCGCGCGCGGATCGCCTCCACGTAATCCCGCGGCGTGGTGTGCCGCCAGACGTGCGCGTCCATGCTGGTGAAGTCCAGAAAGCCCTCGTCAATCGAGACCGGCACCAACGTGGGCGAATACTCCTCCAGGATGCGGAACATTTCGTGCGAAAGCCGGCGGTACTCCTCGTAATGCGGCCGGCACAATACCCCGCGCGGACACAGGCGCTGCGCCTCAAAGCACGCCATGCCTGTCACCACGCCGAACTTTTTCGCGAGGCGGTTGGCCGCGATGACGATCCCGTCGCCCCGTCGTCCGCCGCCCACCCATAACGGCCGCCCCTCCAGCTTCCGGTCGAGGGCGATTTCGCAACTCGCAAAGAAGCTGTCGCCGTCCATGTGCAGGATGCGGTTTATCTGGCTCATGCGCGCCGGTCAGTTTACCCTGCCAACCACCCCCGCCAAGCAACAAAATGGGAAGTGGTTTTCCGGCCCGGATCGTTTTTTGCGAGCCGCAGTCCAACGAGCGGCGAACCGCCAAGCCGGCTTTTGACCCGGATTTCACAATCCGTTCGCAGCACTGCCAGGGCGTCGTGCGAGGGCGCCCGGCTTGCTGCCGAAAACGCGTTGTGCCTGTTTTCGTTTGAATTCCCGCTAGACAGACTCAAGCGCGACGCCCAGGAAACCGCCACCGACCGCGAGGCGGAAGCCAAGCGGCAGGCGCGGCACGATTGGGAGGAAAAAACCAACGAGATCGCGACCGGCCTTTCGCACCGGCGGGCTTCAGGAGAAGCTCCGGCGGCCGCCCGGAGTTCACCTGGGCCTTGACAATCTCTGTGTCTTCACGACTCAGCCACCACCGCCCGCTGATACCACGGCCGCGAAGCGTTGCAGACCTGGCAGACGGAGAGCATCACCGGCACTTCCACCAGCACGCCCACCACCGTCGCCAGCGCCGCCGGCGAGTCCGCGCCGAACAGCGTGATCGCCACGGCGACGGCCAGCTCGAAGAAGTTGCTGGCGCCGATGAGCGAGC
The DNA here is from genome assembly GCA_021780115.1 of bacterium. Lineage (GTDB taxonomy): Bacteria > Verrucomicrobiota > Verrucomicrobiia > Limisphaerales > JAJXZI01 > JAJXZI01. The sequence goes on from JAJXZI010000312.1 coordinate 9,297, forward strand.
CGGGCGCGGCGACGGTGTGCTCGACCCGGAACAGCCGCATGAGCAGGTAGGTCAGCCCGGAGTTGAAATAGACCTGGATGATGATCGGTACGGCGATGAGGAGCACGGCGAGCCAGCGGCTCGTCAGGTTCTTCGCCTGAAACGCGAAGATGAGCACCAGCGTCAGCAGCAGCGCCCCGATCATCACCGGATGAAACTTCGGCAGGAATTTCTGCGCGAACCAATCCGGGCCGTGCATCCTCCGCAACGCCGTGCGCGTGAGCCAGCCGGCCGTCAACGGAATGACGATGAAGACCACGACAGACGTGATCAGCACTTTGGCCGGCACCACCACGTGCGCCACCCCGCACAGAAACATCACAATCGGCGCAAACGCCACCAGCATGATGAGGTCGTTCACCGCCACCTGGACCAGCGTGTAGGCCGGGTCGCCGTCGGTGAGGTAGCTCCACACGAACACCATCGCCGTGCAGGGCGCCGCGGCAAGAATGATGAGGCCGGCGGTGTAGTTGCGCGCGGTCTCCGGCTCGATCCACGCGGCAAAGACGTGCTGCATGAAGACCCACGCCAGCAGCGCCATGCTGAACGGCTTCACCAGCCAGTTGACGACCAGCGTCACCAGCAGCCCCTTGGGCTTGCGGGCGATGCCGCCCAGGGCGCTGAAATCCACCTTGAGCATCATCGGGTAAATCATCAGCCACAGCAGCACGCCGATCGGCACGTTGACCTGCGAGCCGTGGCCGAATTCCAGTTGGCTCAACGCCGCCGTAAGCCCCGGCAGAAGCTGACCCAACAGGACGCCGGCGATCATGCAGAGCAACACCCAGAGCGACAGATAGCGCTCGAAGAAGGCCAGGCGCTTGGGCGCGGGCGCGGCAGTCGGGGCTGCGTTCATGGCCGGGCCGGTTCAGCAACCGCAGCCGCAGCCTCCACCCGCGGACGGCTTGCGCGCCTTCACTTCCAGGCTGGTGATGAAGTCGGCGGGCTTCGTCCCGGCGGGCAGGTGCTCGACGATCTTCCGGTAGAGCGGATCTTCCCAGTCGGCCATCGCCTGGACGTAACCCGGCTTGGGCGTCAGCAGGATCTCCACCAATCCGGCCTCCCGCGTCATGCGCCCGGTTTCTTCCACCAGCACCGCGCCGGCAACGCAGCCGACTAGGGCCTCGACCATCCCGCGCACAGCCTCCGGCAACGGCCGGAACAGCGCCAGGTCCGACACCGCCACGCGTCCGCCGGGTTTCAGCACGCGGGCGATTTCCCGCCAGACCTGTGGTTTGTCGGGCGAGAGGTTGAGCACGCAGTTGGAGATGACCACGTCCACGCTGGCGTCGGCGACGGGCAGGTGCTCGATCTCGCCCAGGCGGAACTCGACGTTGTCCAGGCCGGTCCGCTCCCGGTAAGCCGCGATGTTCTGGCGCGCCTTGCGGAGCATGTCCGGCGTCATGTCCACGCCGAGGGCGCGGCCGGCCGGCCCCACCTTGCGCCCGGCGATGAAGACGTCGAAACCGCCGCCCGCGCCGAGATCGAGCACGGTTTCTCCCGGCTGGAGCGCGGCCAATGCGGCGGGGTTGCCGCAGGACAAGCCCATGTTCGCGCCCTCCGGCAACGCGGCGAGTTCCTCCGCCGAATACCCGACCTGCCGGGCCAGTTCCTCGGCGGTCTGCACGGTGGAACCGCAACACGACACGCCGTGACCACAGCCGCTGTGGCTGGTGTTGGCGATTTTGGCGTAACCTTCCCGAACGGCCGTTCGCACGGCGTCGGCCTGGATGATGGATGGATTTTTATTCATGTGAAATGGGTGGGCGGTGGCCCGCCGGCCGCCGTCAGGTGGCCCGGCAGCGTTTCAATGAAAGCGCGGATTTCGTCCCGCACCCGGCGGTAGATCGCCAGCTTCGCCTCGCCGTCCGGCAGGCCCGCCGACAGTTTCGGCGGGTCGTCAAAGCCAGCGTGGATCACTTTCGCGTTGCCGGGGAACACCGGGCAATGCTCCTGCGCGTGGCCGCAAACCGTGACGACGTAATCAAACCGGATCGGCCCCAGTTCCGCGACGGTCTTGGAGCGCTGCCCGCGAAGGTCCACGCCCGCCTCGGCCATCACCTGGACGGCGTGCGGATTCAGACCGTGCCTCTCGAGGCCGGCGGAGAACGGCTCGATGCCCCCGCCCTGCAAATGACGCGCCCAGCCCTCGGCCATCTGGCTGCGGCAGGAGTTGCCGGTGCAGAGGAATAGGATTTTCAACCTCGGTGCTGGCGTTGGCATATCGTGGTCGGGTCCACTTGGAGAATCCGCTCCAGTTTCCTCCGGTCCGCCCCGGCCTCGGGCGCGCGGCCCAGCGACTTCTGGACCCAATCAATCGCCTCCCGGACGGCCACGGAGGCCCCCGGGCCGGGCCGGCGGTAATACACCCACCGCTCGGTCTTGCGGGACTCGATCAGGGCCGCGTGGTGAAGGATGGACAGGTGCTTGCTCACGGTGGACGGCGCCAGGGCGAGCAACTCGATGAGCTGGCAGACGCACAGTTCCCGGCCCTTCAAAGCCAGCAGCAGGCGCACCCGGTTGGGGTCCGCCAGGGCTTTGGTGATGGCCATGAACTCGCGCACGCCGGCAACTATAATTCGTCAAATGGCGAAATGTCAAAATATTTCTTCGGCGGGTCGCCGGAGGGCGCGGATTTTCAGGGGCGAGAACGAACCGGTGCGGGGAAGACCGGCCCGTCACGCCGGTCCGTTCACCGGGCCCGGCGTTCCGGCGTCCGGCGCCAGGACCGCGTCGCGCTTGAGCCAGCCGAGGCGCCGGCCGCCAGCGCTCACCTGAAACCAGTCGTCCTTCCGGTCCAGCACGCGCAACTCCGCGCCGTCATAAACCGTGAAGGCGCTCTGTGATTCGTCCAGCGGCCCGGTGCGCACCACCGCCTCGCGGGCGACGACGATGGCGGTGCGCCGGGCCGGATCGTCCGCCATGGCCAGGGCCAGGCAGGCCCCCAGCGCCACGCCCGCTCCGGCGCTGACGGCGGCGTAGGCACGGAGCCGGCGCTGCCACTCAGGCCGCCACTGCCCCGCAGCCAGCAGCAGGAAGGCCAACCAGAACGCGCCGGCGGCCAAGTCGGTCCACTCGTTCACCGTCAGCGAACTCAGCCCGCGCTGCCAGCGGCCCGGCGGCGCCGAGGGGCCCTGGACCTGGTTGCGGGCAAACTGGAGGTTGGCGCGCACATCCGGATCGCGCGGGGCGAGCCGCTCGGCCTGTCGGTAGGCGGCGATCGCGCGTCCCATCTGACCCGCTTTGAAGAACGCGTTGCCGAGGTTGAAGAACAGGGCCGGGGACGCCTCACCCGTTGGCAACAGCCGCTGGTAGGCGGCCGCGGCGTCGGCATACTGGCCTCGCTCGTAGAGCCGGTTCGCCGTATCAAAGCCGGCGGTCGGGGCTTCGGCCAGCGCACGGCCGCCGGACGCGCCCAGCGCCAGAAGGCCGGCCAGGAACGCGGCCAGCCGCACGGAGCGCCCGAATCGGCGGGGGGGCGGGAAGGTTGGCGTGGCGCGGTTCATCCTTCGAGACCCTGCAAGTCGCGCAGGGTTTGTTCGAGCCGCGGAAGGATGCCCGCCAGTTCCTGGCTGCTCTTGACCGGCGCGTACCGGGCGAGATTGCACATCTGGAACAACTCCTGCACCGACTCCAGGAGGGCCGCGGGCACGCCGCGTGGGCGGAGCCGTTCCTCGACGACGGCCTCGGTGATCGCGGAAGCGGGCACGTCGAGCCGCTCGCCGAGTTGCTCCTGGAGCAGGTGGACGAGTGTGGCAAAAAACTCGTCCGAGTTGTTCTCGGCCGCCAACCGGCGCAGTTGCTCCAGCCCGTCCCGGATGACCTGCGCGACCTGGCGCCGACGCCGCAGGCGGGGATTGTGGGCGAGCGCATCCGTGCGTTTGCGCCAGGCCAGCAGTCCGGCCCACGCCAGGACCGGGACCGCCTGCAGACTGAGAAACCACGGCTGCTGCACCAGCGGCGGCTGAATCCGGGCCACCGTGCCGAGCCGCTGTTTGATCGGCACGATGTCTTGTTTCGCCGGCTGGTCCTCCCCCTTGCCCGTCGCTGCGCCCGCCAGCGTCGGCATGGGCGTGGCGCCGGCCGGGCGCACCACCAACGGCACGGCCGGGTGCGTCAACGTGCGGTACGCCTTCGCATCGGGGTCGAAGAAGCTGAACGACAACGGCGGCAGGGCCCGCACCTCGGCGTTCTGCGGCACCACGACCTGCTCGAAGGACTTGGTGCCTTGCAGGCCGAGGGCGTCGGTCAGGTCCACCTTCGTGGTGGGCGGATACGTCTTGAATTCACGCCACGCCGGCTGCTCCGGCAGGGTCAGGCTCTCGATCGGTCCGTGCCCGTTGATCTGGACATGGACGGTGATTGGATCGCCGACGGCGACATTCGTCGGACCGGCGCTCAGGCTCAACGTGAAGCTGCCCACCGCGCCGGTGAAGTCGGGCGGGGCGTTTCCCGTTGGCAGCGGCAGCCCCTGTAGTTTGACCTCCTCCGTCGCCAGCGCGAGTTGCTGGTAATTCGGCCGTTGGAAAATGCCAAACGGATCCAACGGGTCCCGGCTGCGACGGTCGCTCGGAGGCTGGGCCAGCACAGTGCAGGTGATCGGCCCGACGGTCAGCTCCCCGCTTCGGCCGGCGGTCAGGGTCATCAGGAACGGCACGACGGTGAAAAGACTGGCGCCGACCTGGGCGCGGCGTTGCTGTCCCTGGGTCGGCTTGCCGAGGGTCACTCCGTTGGCCGGCGTGGCCGTGAACTCCAGATTCTTAATGTCCTGGACTCCCTGGCGCACGTAGAGTTGCAGTTCCGCCACGATGGATTCGCCCACGTAGAGATTGCTCTTCGGCACCACCAGCCGGAGGAAGGCCAGCGATTGGGCCTGCGCCTCGGCGTTCGGTGGCGGTGCGCCGGGCCGGAGCACGCGCAGTTTGAGCGGCTGGCTGGCCAGCGTTTCCGCGCCGACCCGGGCCTGGATCGCCGGGACGGCAATCTCCCCGACTTGCGTGGGGGTCAGCGCGTAGGTGTAGGAGATGCTGGAAGTCATCTGCCCGTTGACGACGCTGAACTGGCTGGATTGGCCGCCGCCGGCGACCTGCACGCCGGGCAGCGCCGGCGGCGCGGGCGCCACGCTCGGGGCGCCGCCCTCGAACGAGAGCGTCAACTGCGCGCTCTCGCCCAGGGTGATCGTGTCCCGGTCCAGCGTGGCGGTGAAGCCGGCCGCGAACAGCGCCGGGGCGCCGGGGAGCAGGGCCAGGGCCAGGAAAAGCCAGACGCGCCGAAGCGCGAAGTGCGTTCGGTGTCTGGCGCAATATTGTGGCCGCGGCGTTTGTTTTCCCATCCGGCGCAAGGGCCAAGAGTTTGGCCTGCCACGGTGAGCCGAGGCAAGCATCGCTATATCGACAAATCCGCGGCGGTTTTGTTCGCGGGAAAAACCTTCCGCCGGAGTGCGGCGGGGGCTTAGGCTGCGCCGGTTTTCCGGAATCCGAATGACCATCGACCATCGACTATCCCACCTTGAGGAGCCGCGCGGGCTTACTCCGTCATCCGAAGTTCGATGTTCGCGGTTCCCCTCTCGGCAATGACCGCGTCCCTGACCGTCCTCGGCGCGGTGCTGCCGGTCTTCGGCCTCGCCGTCGTCGGGTTGGTGATCCGCAAGCTGGAGTGGCTGACCGAGGAGGCCGACCAGAGTTTGCTTCGGGTGAACATCAACCTGCTCCTGCCCTGCCTCATCCTGGACTCCGCGCTCGGCAACGCCGCGCTGGCGCGCCCGGGCAACCTGCTCCTGGCGCCGGCCGTCGGCTTCGGCACCGTGGCGCTGGGCCTGGGGCTGGCGGCGGGCCTGGCCCGTTGGGCCGGGCCGCTGGACGACCGTTGCGGGCCCCGAGGGGCGCCACCCGGCCGGCCGCCCGTGGGGCGGCTACCCGATCGGGCTCTGCATCCGCGTCCTCGAGGCCGAACCCGAAGCGATCGGCGAGGCGCTCTCGCTCACCCTGACCTATGCCGCGGCGCTCCCCGCCGGCCCGCTCGACATCCGCACGCGGCGCCTGCGCCAGGGCGGCTCGATCGGCGTCTGGGAGGTGGAGGTGCTGCCGGCCGGAT
>JAJXZI010000291.1 GCA_021780115.1 bacterium
GATTGTTGTGGCGGCAACGAATTTGGCGACTGCCCTCGCCTTCATGGACCGAGGCGGATCGTGGGAGGCACTGGATCCAATCACAGGTTCGCCGGTCTGGTGGAACTGCATCGTCTACGCGCTGTGCATAGTCGTGCTACTTGCCTTTGGTGCCTTTCTCGCAATTCAGAGCCGGAAGAATCGTCGGAACGCCGTGCTATTGTGTGGATCGGCCAACGAGGGCGGTACAGCAAACTGGAGCCGGCCGATTCCCCCAGAGACGAGTTCAACATCATCGGCGGCTGGCTCCCGTCGCTGACCTTTGTGTTACGCCAGGAGGTCCTGGACCACGCGGCCGTGGACGTCGGTGAGCCGGAACTGCCGGCCCTGGTAGGTGTAGGTCAGCCGCTCGTGGTCGAAGCCGAGGCAATGCAGCGCCGTGGCTTGGAGGTCGTACACGTCCACCGGGTTTTCGACGATGTTGTAGCCCAGGTCGTCGGTGGCGCCGTAGGTGAGGCCCGGCTTGATGCCGCCGCCGGCCAGCCAGACGGTGAAGGCGTGCGGGTGGTGGTCGCGGCCCAGCTTGCGGCCGAGGGCGGGATTGGTCTCCACCATCGGCGTGCGGCCAAATTCCCCGCCCCAGATGACCAGCGTTTCGTCCAGCAGGCCGCGCTGCTTGAGGTCCTTGATGAGCGCCGCGGCGCCCTGGTCGGTCGCGCCGCAGTTGGTCTTCAGGTTGCCGACGACGTCGCTGTGGGCGTCCCAGCCTTCGTGGTAGATGTTGATGAAGCGCACGCCGCGCTCGACCATCCGCCGCGCCAGCAGACAGGCCCGCGCGAAACTGGCCTTGTTCGGGTCGCACCCGTAGAGGTCGAGCGTCGCCTGGCTCTCGCTCTTGAGGTCCATCAAGTCCGGCGCGGAGGTCTGGAGGCGGTAGGCCATTTCGTAGCTCGCCAGGCGCGTCTCGATTTCCGGATCGCCCGCCGCGCCGAGTTCCCGCTGGTTCAGCGCGCCGATGAGGTCCAGGGAATCGCGCTGGAGCCGCGCGTCCACGCCTTTCGGACGGGACACGTCGAGGATGGGGTCGCCCTGGTTGCGGAAGCGGATGCCGGTGAAGACCGACGGCAGGAAGCCGCTGGACCAGTTGGCCGAGCCGCCGCTGATGCCCGCGCCGGTGGACATCACCACGAAGGCGGGGAGGTTCTGCGATTCGGTGCCGAGGCCGTAAATCACCCACGAGCCGAACGAGGGCCGGCCCGGCTGGGCGAAGCCGGTGTTGAAGAAGATTTGCGCCGGCGCGTGGTTGAACTGCTCCGTCCGCACCGAGCGGACCAGGCAGATGTCATCCACCACCTCCGCCAGGTGCGGCAGCACCTCGGACAACTCGGCGCCGCTGGCGCCGTGGCGGGCGAATTGGTATTGCGGCCCGAGCACGCCGGCGTCGGAGCGGATGAAGGCAAAGCGCTGTCCGCCGATGACGGACTTGGGCAGCGGCTGACCTTCGAGCTTGGCCAGGTCCGGCTTGTTATCGAACAAGTCGAGCTGGCTGGGCGCGCCGGCCATGAAGAGGTGGATGACGTGTTTCGCCTTGCCGGGAAAATGCGGCGCGCGCGGCTGGAAGGCGTCGGCGGCGGAGATCGGTGCCGCGCGCCCGCTCTGCGTGAAGGCGTCGGTCAGGAGCGAGGCGAGGGCAATTTTGCCCAGGCCCAGGCCGCATTCTTTGAGGAACCAGCGGCGGGTGTTGGCGCGGCCGTCGGACCAACGATAAACCGAGTCACAGTCCTGGCAATTCATGACGATGGGTGTGGTTGGGATTCTTGTTGGAGAAAGGGGACGCCTGGCGGGCGCGGCCCCCACCTACACCGAGACGCCCGGTTAGGATTTGGTGATCGCTTCATCCAGGTTCAACAACACGCGGGCGACCATCGCCCAGGCGGCCGGCTCCGGCGCGCATTTCTCTTCCTTCGCTCCGAGGATTTCACCGGCATTCAACTCGCCGGATTTGCAGCGCGCCCGTTGCTTCTCGTAAAACGCCACCACTTGCCGCAGTTCCTCCGCGGCCGGCGGCCGCGTGAGGCAGCGCCGGAACAAATGCCGTGCGCGGTCCTCGTCGCTGCCGTCCATCGCCGCCGCCTGCCGGCCCAGCGCGCGGGCCAGGTCCAGGAACATCTCGTCGTTGAGCAGCGTCAGCGATTGCAGCGGGGTGTTCGAGCGGTCGCGCCGCGCCAGGCACGTCTCGCCGCTGGGGCCGTCGAAGGCGTTGAACATGGCAAACGGCGCCGTCCGCTTGGCGAACGTGTAGAGGCCGCGCCGGTAACGGTCCGCCCCTTCGCTCACGGTCCACGTCAGCGGGCCGTAGGCGCCTTCGGTCGTGACGCCGGGCGGCTGCGGCGGGAACACGCTCGGTCCGCCGATCTTCTCGGAGAGCAGACCGCTGGCCTCGAGTGCCGCGTCCCGAATCAACTCGGCGTCGAGCCGGAACCGCGGGCCGCGCGCCAACAGCACGTTTTCCGGATCTTTCTCCCGCAATTCGGGCGTCACGCGGCTCGCCTGCCGGTAGGTCGCGCTCATCACGATCAGCTTGTCCATCTGCTTGAAGGACCAGCCGCGTTTCATGAACTTGAGGGCGAGCCAGTCGAGCAACGCCAGATGCGACGGCAACTCGCCTTGGTAGCCAAAGTCCTCCGTCGTGCGCACCAGGCCGCGGCCGAAAAACGCCTCCCATTGCCGGTTCATCACCACGCGGGCGGTGAGCGGGTTGTCCGGCGACACCAGCCAACGCGCCAGCCCCAGTCGGTTGCGGGGCGCGTCGGGCGGCAGGTCCGGCAAAAACGCCGGCACGCCCGGCTCGACCTGCTCCGTCGGTTGGAGGAATTCGCCGCGATTGTGGATGAACGTGGGCCGCGCGTGGCCGGCCGGCCGTTCTTCCATCACCAGCGTCGTCGGGTATTTCGGCCTTTCGCGGCGCAGCCGTTCCAGCTCGTCACGCTCGTCAATCAACTCCGGCGCCAGGGCGGCGAAACATTGTTTCAACGGCGCCAGGTCGACGGCGACGGGCGCGGCCTGCGGGTCGTTGGCCCGCGCGAGTTTCAGCCGGCCAAGCGCGGCGAGGATGTCATCCGGTTCCGCCTGCGCCAGCGCGTTGGTGTCGCGGGTCACCCAGACGCGGAACCGGCCCAGGGCGGCGGCGTAATACTTTTCAAAAACCAGCTCCAGTTGGAGGGCGCCCGCGGTTGCCAGCGGCCGGTCCAACACGAACACGGCGTTGTGACTGTGGCCTTGCCCGCCGTCAACGGACCAGCCGGTCAGCGGATCGTCGTCAATCGCGTTGGCGGCGGTGTTGCCGCCGCTGGCGTAGCTCGCCGTCGCCGAGGCGAACTTTACGGCGTTGGTGCCGGCCAACAGCCGCAGATTCGAGAGGAAAAAGTCGCCGAACGGCCCTTCGTAGGCCACGCGGCCCGGCCCGCCGTTGGGCAACCGCTCATCCGGCAACACCTCCAGGCGGAGCGCCCGCACGCCGTTCCAGTCGCCCTGGAACCGCACCGTGTACACGTCGCGCTTGGCAAAGTCGCCGCTGGCGAAGACGGAATCGTCGGACTCGACGGTGAGTGTCGGCACGTTGGCCGTGGCGCGGACCGGATGCAGCGGCGTCCACGCCACGGTGCGCTCGACTTCGCGGTCGAGCCATTGGGCGAAGTGGCGGTCCAGGTTCTCCCGTCGGCGCTTGGCCAGCGGGCGCTCCTCCGGCAGCTCGCGTCCAAAGCGCACCCGGAATCGGCCAAGCGTCAGATGTTTGCCGGCCTGCTGGCGGAGCGTCACGGTGAACCGCGTGCCGCCCGGCGCACCGACCGGTCTGGCGAACGCGACCGTCAGCCTCCGCGCCGCGTGCCCATCGCCTTCGCCGTGGACGGCCCAGCCGGTGTCGTCCTTCCCGTCGATGGCCTTTCGGGCCTGGTAATTATCCTGCCAGACATCGGCCCAGGCGCGCTCCAGCTTGACCGGTTGGCGCTGGTCCGGCGCGGACGACGGCGCGTTGGAGACGGTGATTTCGCTCAGGACGAAGTTGCCGTCATCGGCGCGGCCGGGGCCGTGGGCCGGCAGGGAATTATCCGGCAACACTTCGAGTTGGAGATGCGTCAGGCCGTTGGTGGGCACGTCCAGCGTCAACGTGTAGTCATCCTTCTCCGGCCGGTCCCCGGACACCAGCCACGAGCCGTCGCCCTGGCGCTCCGCCTTCGCGCCCTTTTTCGACTGAAATTCGCCGCCGGCCGGCGTCAGCCACTCGGCTTTCAGTTCCGCCGGAAATTGATTCGTCAGGTCGGCGAGCAGCGCGTCGATTTTTTCCTGTTGCTGGCGCCGCTTCTGGGCGATGTCCGGCTGGGGCACGTCGATCCAGGGTTCGTCGGCATTATTGAAGAAGGCCATGAAGCGGTAATATTCGCGCTGCTGGATGGGATCGAACTTGTGCGTGTGGCACCGGGCGCACTGCATGGTAAGCCCCAACCAGGTGGTGGCAGTCACGTTCACGCGGTCCACCACCGCGTAGAACCGGTACTCCAGCGGATCGACGCCGCCCTCCTCGTTGAGCATCGAGTTGCGGTGGAAGCCGGTGGCGATGCGATCGTCGAGCGTGGCGTGGGGCAAGAGGTCGCCGGCCAGTTGTTCCACCGTGAACCGGTCGAACGGCATGTCGGCGTTCAGGGCATTGATCACCCAATCGCGCCAGGCCCAGATGGAGCGCGGACGGTCCTTCTCGTAGCCGTTGGTGTCGGCGTAGCGGGCCAGGTCCATCCAGCGTCGCGCCCAACGTTCGCCGTAGTGCGGCGAGGCGAGCAACCGGTCCACCAGCTTCTCGTAGGCCTCCGGCGAAGCATCATTCACGAAGGCGTCGGCCTCCTCCGGCGTGGGCGGCAGACCGATCAAATCCAGCGAGACTCGCCGGGCGAGGGTGTAGCGATCCGCTGCCTCCGCGGGCAGCAAATTCTCGCGCTCCAGCCGCGCCAGGATGAAATGGTCGATTTCGTTCCGGCACCACTCCGGGTGCTTCACCTCGGGGAGCGGCGGAAGCACGGGCTTCACGAACGCCCAGTGCGGCGGGTAGTCGGCCCCGTCGGCGACCCAACGGCGCAGGATGTCCTTTTGCGCCGCGGTCAACGGCAGGTTCGCCGCCGGCGGGGGCATGAGCGCCTTCGGGTCTGGCGCCGAGGTCCGGCGGACCAATTCGCTCCATTCCGGCTTGTGGGGCACGACCGCCGGCTTGCCGGACTTGCCGCCCTTGAGCGCCCCGTCGCGGTTGTCCAACCGCAAGTCGGCCTGCCGGGCGCCGTCATCCGGGCCGTGGCATTTGAAGCAATGGCCCGCCAGGATGGGGCGGACCTCCTGCCGGAAATCCACCGGCGGCGCGGGTTCCTTCCCCGGGGCCGCACCCGCAACCATGGCTACGGAACCGGCCCACAGCGCCAGCGCGGCGCCGCGCGCCAGCCAACGAGGGTGACGCCTGCGACCGAGCGGAGGCCGGGCGTGAGGCCCGGCGAAGCCGTTAGGACATGCGAAGATCACTACCGGAGATACTAATCGGCCCTCCGGGGCCGGATGTCCAGCGCGGAGTGCAGACGAAAGGGGAGGCCGCGGCCCGGATCGGACGCCGCCGCCGGCTTAATTCCCGGTCAGAACCGGCGCGACCATTCCTTGGGCCAGCGCTCGACGACAACCTTGGTCTGGGTGAAGAATTCGATGGCGTGGCGCCCTTGACCGTGAAGGTCACCGAAAAAACTCTCCTTCGCGCCGCTGAACGGGAAGAAGGCCATCGGCGCGGCCACGCCGATGTTAATGCCGATGTTGCCCGCCTCGACCTCCGAGCGGAACTTGCGGGCACTCGCGCCGCTGCTGGTGAACAAGCAGGCCATGTTGCCGTAGCGTCCGCGGTTGGCAAAAGCGATGGCCTCCTCGATCGTGTCCACCTCGACCAAGCCCAGCACCGGGCCGAAGAGTTCGGTGCCCGTGATCTCATGGTCCGGGTGGAGATTGTGCAGGACGGTGGGCCGCACGAAGAAGCCCTGTTCGCAGCCGGGAACGGCCGCGCCGCGGCCGTCCACGAGCGGTTTGGCTCCCTGGTCGATGCCTTTCTGCACGAGCTGTTCGATCCGTGCCTTGCTGTGCGCGGAGATGACCGGACCCATTTGGACGCGCTCGTCGAGGCCGTTGCCCACGACGCGGCGCGCGGCCGCCTCCACGATGGCGTCGGTGAACCAGTGCCGCGCGTCGCCGACTGTCACGACGAGCGACGCCGCCAGGCAGCGTTGCCCGGCGCAGCCGAAGCCGCTGTCGGCGGTGATGCGCGTTGTCATGTCCGGGTCGGCGTCGGGCAGGACAATGATCGGGTTTTTCGCGCCGCCCTGGCACTGGGCGCGTTTGCCGCCGGCCGTCGCCCGCGCGTAAACGTGTTTCGCCACTGCCGTTGAGCCGACAAAACTGATCGCGCGGACGGCAGGGTGGTCGAGGAGCGTGTCCACGGTTTCCTGGGCGCCATTGACCAGGTTGACCACGCCCTTCGGAAAGCCGGCTTGGTCAATCAGGGCGAAGACCTTCTGCATTGTCAGCGGGACTTTCTCGGACGGCTTCACGACGTAGGTGTTGCCGCAGGCCAGGGCGTAGGGCATGAACCAGAACGGGATCATGCCGGGAAAATTGAACGGACAGATGCCGGCGCAGACGCCGAGCGGCTGCCGGATCACGAACTCGTCGATACCGCTGGCGATGTCCTCCGAAAACTCGCCCTGCATGAGGATCGGCGCCCCGCCGGCCACTTCGACGTTTTCCATCGCGCGCTGCATTTCCGCGCGCGATTCGCCGATCGTCTTGCCGCATTCCACCGTGATGGCGCGGGCCAGCTCCTCCAGGTGCTCTTGCAGGAGGATCCTCAGTCGGAACAGACATTGGATGCGGTCCGCCACCGGCACCCGGCGCCACGCGGGAAACGCCGCCTCCGCGGCGCGCACGGCCGCGTCCACCTCCGCGGCCGGGGAAAGCGGCGTCCGGCCGATGACCTCGGCCGTGGCGGGATTGACGGCTTCGACAAAGTCCGTCGCCGTGGATTCGCACCACGTTCCGTTGACGTAGTTGCGCACGCGGTTGGCTGTTGGATCACTCATCGTCGGTTGTCGGTTTCAGGAGCCGCCGCCTTGCGGAATTGGTTTTCCTCGGGTGACGTGCGGTCGTTTGTCGGCGTTCACAACCATCGCCGGCTACCGGACCCCAGGCGGGCGTTGGGGCGAACGCGGAAATTATCACGCGGCGGAGTTTATCCCGGCTCGCGGAGTTGGCACGCCGAATCGCATTCCTCCGAGCCGGGCGACCCCGTCATTGCTCAGGCGCGGCCAGCGCGGTGGGCCGCTGGAGAATCTTGGTGCTCGAAAGGCTGCCCAAAAGCGAGGACGGCCTCGCCGGGCGAGACTGGCCGATTGCTTTTTGCCGGAAACTCCCTTTGACAAACAATCCGTCCGTCGCCGCATACTTTGCCGCGCATGGCGACGATGGGCATTCCAGCAACACTCCGGTGGGGACCGGGGATCGGGGCTGCTGCCTTGGCGCTGCTGCTCGGTTGCCGCACGCCGGGCGAACCCGCCCTGCCCACGCTGGTCGGCGCCGACTGGCACGTCCAGCAAGGCCAGGCGGTCTGGTGTCCGGGCCGCGGCCGCCCGGAACTCGCCGGCGAGGTGCTCGTGGCCTCGGCGTCCGGGGACCGCTGGTTCGCCGAGTTGACGAAGACGCCGATGTCCCTCGTGGTCGCGAGCCGTGCGGCGGGTCGGTGGACGATCCAGTTCCCCGGCGCGGGCCGGCGGTACTCCGGACGCGGCGCTCCGCCGACGCGGTTTCTGTGGTGCTATCTCCGCCCGGCACTCGCCGGTGAGACGCTGCCGGGACGTTTGCGCTTCGAGCAGAAGCCCGACGGACGCTGGCGTCTGGCAAACCCCGCGACCGGCGAGTCGTTGGAGGGCTTTCTGGAGCCATGAAGTATTGGTGGCGTCGCGCTGGGTGGTGGTTCTTGCTCCTGCCGGTCGGCCTCGGGCTGGCCCGGCTGCGGTTCGACACGGACGTGCTGGATTTGCTCCCCGCCGGCCAACCGGCGGTCCAGGGCCTGAAGCTCTACCAGCAGCACTTCGCCAACGCCCGCGAACTGCTCATCACGCTGCGGGCCCCCGACGCCGAAAAGGCCGAGCGCCTGGCCGGCGCCCTGGCGGCCCGGTTGCGCGCCCAAACCAACCTGATCGCGGGCGTGACGTGGCAGCCGCCCTGGATGGAGCAACCGGCGCAACTGGCGGAATTGCTGGCCTGCCTCTGGTTCAATCAGCCGCCGGAGTCGTTCGGCGCGCTGACGCAGCGGCTGGCGCCCGACCGCCTCGGGCCGGCGCTGGCCGAGACGCGGGAAGTGCTCACCACCTCGCTCTCGCCGGTGGACCTCGCCCGGCGCGCGTTCGATCCCTACGATCTGCTCCGTCTGCCGGGGATCACCAACGTCAGCGGCCTGTCTTTGGAACAAGGCCAAAGAATGTTCTCCTCGCCGGACGGGACGTTTCGCTTGCTGTACGTGGAGGCGCGGCCGGAGTTGGCGGGTTATCGCTCTTGCTCGCGCTGGCTCGAATCCGTCCAGAGCACGGTGGCGGGCGCGCGCACCAACGCGGCGGACTGGGACGGCGTCGTGGTCCGGTACACCGGGCGTCCGGCGTTCGTGTCGGAAATTGCCGCCAGCATGCAGCGCGACCTGAGCGGTTCGGTGGTCGGAACGGCGGTGATTATCGCGTTGCTGTTCTGGCTGACGCACCGGCGCTGGCGGCCGATGCTCTGGCTGCTGGCGTTGCTCGCGTTGATCCTGGTCGCCACGCTCGCGTTGGGCGGCTTGGTCCTGGGCGCCGTCAGCGTGGTAAGCCTGGGGTTCGCCGCGGTCCTGCTGGGCCTGGCGGTGGATTACGCGGTAGTCCACTACCAGGAGGCGCTGGCGCATCCGCACCTCTCGGTGCCGGAGATCCGCCGGGCCATCGCGCCGAGCATTCTATGGGCGGCCATCACCACGATCAGCGCGTTTCTGGCGTTGAACCTCGGCGGCCTGCCCGGCCTGGCGCAACTCGGCACCCTGGTCGCCATCGGCGTCGCCCTGGCGGCCCTGGTCATGGTGATGTTCTATCTGCCGCCGCTCTTTCCCACCCGACGAAAACCGGGGCCGGGAGCCGCCCGCTTCGGTTGGCGGTCCTTTTTGATTCCGCCGAACGAACCGCCCGTCGCCTCACCCGCGCCGGCCGGTCAGCCGTATCGCCGGATCGCCTTCGGGGTGACCGCTCTGCTCGCGCTCCTGGCGGGCGCGGTGCTCGCGCTGCACCGGCCCGCGCTGGACAGGACGGCGGACGCGCTTCGCCCCCGGCACAGCAACGCGGAAGTCGCGCTGGACGAAATCACCTCGGCCGTCGGCATTCCGCAGGATCCGGTGTGGCTCATCGTCGCCGGCGCTGCGGAACGGGAAGTCTATCGGCGGTTGCGCGCGGCGGAGACGGTGCTGGAGCGCGCCGTTTCGAACCGGGTCATCAGCGGCTACCTGCTGCCCACCGCGTTGTGGCCCCGCGCGGAGCATCAGGAAGCAAACCGCGCGGGGGCGCGGTGGCTCGGCGCCCAATGGCCGGAACTGCGCAAAACGGCGCTGCGCGAAGGCTTCAACACGAACGCCCTGGTCCTCACCGAGGAAATGCTCCGCACCTGGTCCCGCGTCGGCGCCAGCCCCGGCGTGGCCTGGCCGGCCAACGACGTGAGCCGGTGGTTGCTGAAACGGTTCGTGGCGCGCACGCCCGACGGTTGGCTGGCGTTGGGCCTGGTGTATCCGGCGGCCGGTCGCGCCGAAGCGGAGGCGCTCGCCGGGTTGTCGGCGCAGTTGTCCGCCGGACACGTCTTGCTGTCCGGCTGGAACCTGCTGGGCGGGGCGACCCTGAAGCGCGTGCGAAGCCGGCTGGGACTGGTCGTCGCGCCGATGGCCGCCCTGGTGCTGGCCTCGCTCTGGCTGGCGTTCCGCCGGCCCGCCGAGGTGCTGCTGGGCGTGGCCGTCCTGGCGTTGAGCGGGCTGTGTCTGCTGGCCACGATGGCGCTGGCCGGCTGGTCGTGGAATCTGCTCAACCTGATGGCCCTGCCGCTGATGCTCGGCACCGGCGTGGACTACAGCCTGTTCATGCAACTGGCCCTGCGCCGCCATCACGGTGATCTCGCGGTGGTCCAGCGCTCGGTGGGGCGGGCGTTGCTGCTCTGCGGCGCGACGGCCGTCACCGGCTTCGGCTCGCTGGCGTGGTCGGGCAACGCCGGCATGGCGAGCCTGGGAAAAGTGTGCGCCGTCGGCATCGGCGCCAACATGCTCATCTCCGTTTATCTGCTGCCGGCCTGGTGGAGTTACTTCCGTCCCGGGGTCCGCGTCCAAGGTCCAAAGTCGGCGCCGGCCGTTCGCGGATCGTCGCCCGTCGGGGCGCGGCCATCGGCGTTTTACCGCGCCGGCGTGTGGCGGCTCGGGCTGACGCTGGTGCGCGTTTTGCCTCCGCCGGCGCTCGACGCGTTGTTCCTCTGGTTGGCGGAAATCTATTGCCGGCTCCGGCGCCAGCGCCGCGAAGTGGTCGCGGAAAACCTGCTGCCGGCGTTGGCGGGAGACCGGGCCGCCGCCGGGCGGACCGCCCACCGGCTGTTCCGCCAGTTCGCGCTGAAGATGGCCGACCTCTTACGCTACGAAGCGGGGCTGCCGGGCCGAGGCTGGAGCCTGGATTCCCGCGAGTGGGAGACCTTCCAAACGCACTGCGCCAGCGGACGCGGCGTGCTGTTGATCACGCCGCATCTGGGCAACTGGGAACTGGGCGGGCCGTTGCTGGCGGAGCGCGGCGTCAAGCTGCTGGTGATCACCCAGGCCGAACCCGGCGCGGGCTTGACCGAAATGCGCAGCGCGTCGCGGGCGAAGTGGGGCGTCGAAACCCTGGTGATCGGCGATGACGGCTTTGCCTTTGTGGACATCATCAAGCGTCTTCAGGCCGGCGCCACGGTGGCCATGCTGATGGACCGGCCGCCCGCCGCCAGCGCGGTGGCGGTGGAGTTGTTCGGCCGCACCTTCAGCGCCTCGATCGCCGCCGCCGAACTGGCTCGGGCGTCGGGGTGCGTCCTGCTGGGGGTGACGGTCCTGCGCGGGGAGCGCGGCTACACGGCCCATCTGTTGCCGGAATTTGCCTACGACCGCCCGGCGCTGGGGAAGCGCGAGGCCCGGCGGGAGCTCACGCAGCGGATCGTGCGTGCATTCGAGCCGGCGATCCGCGAGCATCCGGACCAATGGTTTCACTTTGTCCCCATCTGGCCGGAGGGGTAGCGCGCGTTCTGGATCGGCGCCACCGCCGCGCCGTGTGGACCGCGCTGGCGCTCGGCTTGGGCTGCATGGTCGGTCACTCCGCCGAAACGAGCGCCGTCCTCGACGGCTGGTTTGCGGCGCAGACCCACCTCCACACTTGGACGGCGGAAGTCGTGCAGACGCGCACCCTCACCGTCCTCACGCAGCCGCTGGTCGCCAGCGGCCGGGTCTGGGTTGCGCTGCCCGACCGCTTCCGCTGGGAACTGGGGCAGCCGGCGCAAACCATCGCCTTGCGGCGGCCCGCGGAACTGTTCGTCATCTACCCGCGGCTCAAACGCGCCGAAAAGTACGCGCTCGACGGCAAGCAAGCCGGGCCGTGGCGCGACGCGCTGGCGCTGCTGGACGCCAGTTTTCCGAGCAGCCGGGCGGCGCTGGAAGCGCGCTTCCAGTTGCTCGCCGTCCGGCCCACAAACACGGTCTTCCTGGTGACGCTGCAGCCGCTGAGTCCGCTCGCCCGGCGGATGATGAAGCAGATTGAGGTCGGCCTGCGCACCAACGATTTCTCCCTGGCTTCGACGGAGTTGACCTTCAGCGACGGCTCGACGCTGCGCAACGACTTCACGCGCGCCGTCGCGAATGGGCCGCTGCCCGGGGACATTTTCGACGCCAACCTGGCGCCCGACGTGACGGTGGTGGAGCCGCTGCGCCAGTAACCCGCGATGAGCCTGACCGAGTTCTGCTTTCCCGCGGCTCTGCGTCGGCGGGCAACGCGGCCCTCTGGCGGCCGGGCCACCCCGCCGGCTCGACGGTCCGCCGGCTCGGACCTCTGAATGAACGATTCTCTCGAAGCCGCCCTGAAGCTGCTGCCGCACGGTCCGGAGTTCCGGTTCGTGGACCGGCTCCTCAGTTTGACGCCCGGCCAGGCCGGCGTCGGCGAATACCGCGTGCGGGGCGACGAGCCGTTTCTGCGCGGACATTTTCCCGGCGGACCGATCTTCCCCGGCGTCCTGCTGGTGGAGGCCGCCGCGCAACTGGCGGGCGTCGTGGCGCAGAGCGATCCGGCGCTCCCGCCGTTGTCCGACCTGAAGCTCACCGCGATGCGGGCGGTGAAAATCCTGGGCAGCGCCGCCGCGGGCGAGACCATCCGGCTCGAAGCGCGGGTAACGGGGCGCCTGGGCCGCTTGGTGCAAGCGCAATGCGCGGCCTCCGCCGGCGACCGGGCGCTGCTGGTGTGCGAACTGGCCTTGGGCGGCGCCGGGGAATAACGCGGCGCGGCCTCCCGCCGGGGCAGCGCCGGCACGGGCGGCGGGTCGATACGGCCTCCCATGCGCCCGCGGTTCCCGCGGCGATTCGGGGGGGCGGACGCGGGGCCGCCGCGCCCGCGCTCAGGGGGGGGCACGGCTTGGACTGAACCGCCGGCGACGCTTTGCCTTGATTCCAAAGACGGGGGGCGCGGACTACAGCGGGCCAACCGACTGAGGCGGCCGCGGGCGACTCGATTGTGGGTTTCGGTTGGCCGCTTCACGCTTTCTGAAATCGCGGCGACTGCGGCCGAACGATCCAAGCTCAGCGACCCGGCCCGCGGGAGGCGTGGATTGCAACAGTGACGCGATGGCCGGGTTCGCTGCCGCGCATGGCTAGACCGCGTCATTTGATTCGATACTTCTGCTTCAAACTCTCCTGCAAAAAGGCGGCATCGAACGTGAAGATGCCGTCTGGCTTCGTCTGGAATGCTCTCACCATAATCCCCGTCTGTGGCTTGTAAAACACATACGTCTGCGGTGGCGTATATGTGGTGTGCGCGTTCATGTAGGCGCTCGATGTGCCCGAATAACTGCCACCGTAGGGGTTGAGATAAATGTTCCCCGAACTGTAACCGCTGCCGTATGCGGTCGTGTCCGCGTGACCCGGTGTGGTGAAACTCGAAGTGGATGTCGAATTGCGTTCGTCAATGATGGCGAAGCAGGTGAACCCACGCTGAAGGGTCAACTCGGAAGCTCGCAACAGCGCGAAGTCTTGGGCGCGCTCCGGTGCTGTGTAGCCGTTGCCGCGAAAAACGATCCGATATACGTCCGGTGCTAACTGCGTATCGGAGTAGCCGCCGGTAAATCCGTTGGACTGGTAACCCGTCGCGCATCCCGACAGGACAAGAACTGCGACGAGGGCGAAAATCGGGTTTGTGGTTTTCATGGTGGTGCGATGGTCGAGCGGTCTAACGAGAGCACTGAGCGACGCGGGCGGCCCAGCGCGTCCGCATTGGCCACCAGCGTGGCCCGCCCGCGTTCGCTCCAGTGATTGTGTTCGGCTCGCGTGTCATACAGATCGCAATTCGGCCATGCACTTGGGTCAAGGTTGGTCACTGATCTTCAGATACAACTGCTCGCGCCCGTAGTAGCCGCTGTTGTAAAAAAGGGCGGCGCGCCCATCGGGCAAGAGGTGAATGAATTGGCGCCAGAGGTTGTAGCCCTCGCCAGCGTCAAGCGCGGCCTTCGGCATGTCTTTGACCCATTCAATCGGCTCCGGCGCGAAATGCCATCCCTGCACCGGCCAATCCTCATCGCACCACGCAAAGCCGCCCAGGCTCGGCGGCGGCTCTTCGGTCCAGACGGCCTTCTGGCCAGGATCCGGCGCGGTGGGCGACGCGTTGACCACGGCCACCCATTTGTGTTGACGACCGCGCAAGAGTTGGAGGCCGCCAACCCAACCCGAAGCCCAGTGCCCCGCCTGCTGGCAAGGCTCGAGGACCACGCCTCGTTTGGTGGCGACGGTCTCGCCCAGTTTTTGCGTCGCCACCGCCTGTGCCGAGCCATACGGGCTGATCTTCCGCGGTTGCGCTTTGCGCGGATAGCCCATGTAGAAATACAGGAACTCCTTGCGCTCCGGAAAATAGTAGCCCGTGACCGCATCGGTGTGTTTGGCGTCGAATGCGTCCTCCGCGCCGGGCGGAATAATCGGTTGAGGCTCGAACGTCCACGGGCCGGCGAGCTTTTCCGCCCACGCGCGCTGGACTTGCTTGTGCCCGTCCTTAAAGCTGACCACGAGCAGCCAATAGCGCCCGTCAACCTTCGCGGCCTGATTCGGATGGTCCGGGTCCATCACGATGAAGGGCTTGTGGAACCCGCCCACCGCCTGTGGATTGGTCACCGGCAGGGATCCTTCCCACTTCCATTGTCCCGGCCCGAGGTCCTCCTGATTTGTGCAAATGGCCTGGGCGTGTCCCGGTGGATCGTAAAACAGCACCATCCGCCAGCCAGAGACAGCTTCATCCCAGACAATGCATGGATCGCCGCTCACGCCTTGGTCGCTCCGCTGCCGTTGCAGCACCACGCCCCGCCGAGTCCACGCACTCGGGATCGCGAAGCCGCCGCGCTGCTCCGAATCCTTCGCCGGTTTTGTGGTGGTCTCGTGCGCGGGAGTCGCGTTGGTTCCCAAGGCCCTGGCCGCGCACAGAAAAGTAAGAATCAACAACGGTCGTATCATACAATTGCTGTCGCCGCTTTGGCCGAACGACCCAAAGCTGAGCCACGCCGCCGGTGACTCCCGCCAACCGGAAACCCGCAGCGAAAACTGCCAGGCGTAATCGGCGTTGGCTCCAGCGCTGTGTTAGGCCACAACCTTCCGAACTCTCTGCTTGAGTGACTCATAAAGCTCTCCGGCTCTGAAAAAGTTGATGATGACAAAGTATCCGAAAAGGTTGATGCGAACAACCGTCAGAAAAACGGTGCGCTCCTTGCAAACCAGCTTCAGCATCCGACCCAATCCGTGAAGCCGAAACATCTCAACGCCCATCATGTCTGAAAACGGAATAGTCAGCGGCGACGAACCAGCAATGCAGACCGCATCATCTTGCAGAGTCAAAGTCCCAGAGCTAACTCTCGTTTTGACGCTCAACTCCGGTCCGACATGGTAGATAATCTTGTAGCGCATACGATGTGGCCTAACGACCAAAAGCTGAGCCACGCCGCCGGTGACTCCCGCCAACCGGAAACCCGAAGCGAAAACTGCCAGGCGTAATCGGCGTTGGCTCCAGCGCTGTGTTAGGCAGCTTCATGTCTCTT
>JAJXZI010000056.1 GCA_021780115.1 bacterium
CGGGCAGCGCCCCCGCCACGGCGCCGGGCGCCGCCAGCGCGCCGGCGCAGTCGAGTTGCCGCACCAGCGGATGGCAACTGCCCAGCCATTCCGCGGGCTCGACAAAGACGATTGGTCTCGGCTGCACCATGAACCGTTTCGGCGGGCGGCGGCCATGTGGACCACCGCCCCGCCTTCTGGGTGCTTACCTTGGACGCGGGCCGGTGACGCCGCCAGAAACAAAAGTGCAACGCTGAAGTTTAATGGCTTGAGGGTCGGCGACACGCGACTTAGACTCCGTCCGCGTTCTCCTCGCCCTGAAAATCCGGCACATTTCCCCCGGCGATGCCCTTGCCCCAGACTCGGAGCGCGAGAACGCGGGACGAGGGCCAGGGGCGGCGAAAGGCGCCTCGGGGCGGCTTCGCTCAACGCGGCGCGCGGTTTCGGTAGTGGAGGATTTTGAATTCCGGCGTATCGCGGAGTTCCCCCGCCAATTCAAACCGGTCCTCAAACGACGGGAAGAACACGTCGCCGTCGGGAATCTCGCGTTTCACCAGCGTCAGGTAGAGGTCCGAGCAGCGCGGCAACGCCAGCCGATACACCTCCGCGCCGCCGCAGATGAAGACCCGGCGCGGCTCGTGCGCCAGGTCAATCTCGCCGAGGTCCGACACCGTCCGCACGCCGGGATGCCGGAAGCCCGACCGGCTCAGGACGATCGTCTCGCGGTTCGGCAGCAGCCGGCCGATGGACTCGAAGGTCTTCCGGCCCATGACGATCACCTGGCCGGTGGTCATCTGTTTGAACCACTTGAAATCCTCCGGCAGGCGCCACGGGATTTGGCCGCCTCGGCCGATCACGCGGTTGAGTGACATCGCGGCGATGGCGGCGAAGGCGTTCATGCCGGCCAGGTGAAGGCGGTGGCCTTCACCGCCTGATAATTCGCGTCCAGTTCCGGTTGGAGCAGGATCAGCACGGCGAGGCGCCGGGCGATGTTCGTGACTTCGCGGGCCTCGTCGGTCGTGAGCGGGCGGCCCAGCAAGTCGTGCTCGCGGTAGCTCAGCCATTTCTTCAACACCTGGTAGCCGCCGAGGGTGAAGTTCCAGACCGGCTCCGGCACATTGCGCCAATAGGCCGTGGCGTTGAGGTAAATGTCGTGCGTGGACGGGCCGAGAGAAAGTAGGGCCGGCGTCTCGCCGGTCGGCGGGCGCGACGCCCGCCCTACCTTGAACGCCGCCTCTTCTTCCGGGTGGAAGCCGCGCGTGAGCAACTTGCCTTTGCCGGGCATGGTCACGCCGCCTTTGCCGGCGTGGCCCCAACCGGCGGTGACGCGGAGGTCCATCTCGCCGGTGAAGCGCAGATCCGCGATGGTCTTCAACTCAGCCCGAACCGGGCTGACGGTGACGCCGGGCACCGGCGTTTCCGTGTCGAGCAGGGCCGCGACCTGCCGGCCCAAGTCAGCGGATGCCAGCAACAGTTTCTTGGAGGCGGGCAGCGGCACGCGCGGCCAGTCCTGCCGAATACCGTCGGCATTTTCCGCGAGGTAAGCAGGCGCGAAGCCGATGGCCAACGCGTGCAGCCAGATCAGCGCTGCCGTGTTCGCGTCGGCATCGGGATTCTTGATCCCGAGTTGGGCGAGATAGGCGCGGACGGTGGCGGAAAGGTTGGCGGTGGTCTTGCTGCCGCCGCTGCCGTAGGCCGGTGCCGCTTCGTGCAAGATGCTGCCGAACTCGCCGTTGCCGTCGTCTTTCTTCTTCGGCTTCGCTCCAGACTCGGCACGGAGGCGGAAGGGAATGGCCACGGCGTCGG
The DNA here is from genome assembly GCA_021780115.1 of bacterium. Classification (GTDB taxonomy): domain Bacteria; phylum Verrucomicrobiota; class Verrucomicrobiia; order Limisphaerales; family JAJXZI01; genus JAJXZI01. The sequence continues at coordinate 1,786 of JAJXZI010000056.1, forward strand.
GCGTTAGAAAGTGATCGTCGCAAAGAAGCGTAGTGAAGCACACCGGCGCGCCTTCCGGCGTTCGAGAACAATTCATGCGGGTGAGCAGGAAGGCATTTCCCTTCCAGCATTGCGCCCAGAGCTTGAGGCGAGGCTCATTCCAGAGCGGACGCTCGGCACTGTAGTAACACCAGCGGACATCGAAGGGCCGGAGCGCGTAGCGGCGAAGGTGCTCCGGGTCGAATTTCTCCGCGGCGAGAATCTTGGCACGGGCCTTCTTCGCGTCGAATCGGGCTGCGTTTTCCGCCAGCGGTGAGTCGGCGGCTTTCAGTTCCTCCAGCGTGACGTGGGGGTCGTAATACCGGCGCATCCGCAATTCCAGCGGCTTCCGCTCGAAATCCATCAACGCTCCGCCGCGCTTTTCCATCAGACCGTTGCTGGGCGGCTCCGAGCAAAGCTCAGTCAGTTTGGGCCATTCCAGATAGTGCGTGGCGACATCGGAGGGCCGGAAGGAGAACCGATTCGCGGAGGCCGGCGCTGCTTTCTCATACTGGCGGTCGAACTTGGTTGCCTTGAGGCTGGCCAGCAAGGCGGCGCGCCGGTCTCCCGCACGAGCCGAATTCAAGTCGTCCCGGAACAGCACCACCGGCTTGCGCTTCGCTCCGCCGGTGCGCAGGAGCAGCGATGTGGCGACGCCTTGCTGAATGCCGGGTGAAAAACCCTGGATTGCGAAGATGGTTTCGCTGGTCCGTCCGTCCGGGGCATACTCGGAGATTTTCCGATTGCCGTGCAGGTTCTCGATCCACACCCTGTCGAACGAGGTAAGCAGGTGCCGCCGCATGACGACGAACGAGGGATCGCTGATCCAGGAGTGATTCGAGATGAAGCTGACGATACCTTTGCCCGTTCGTTCCGCGATCTTCCGCTCCGCGATCCGGAAGAAGCGGATGTAAAGATCGTCGAGGTTGAACTTCTTGATGCCCCACTCGGAAATCAGTCCTTGCTTGTACGGCTCGACCAGCCCCTGTTCTTCATCTGGGCTGACACCCGCGTAGGCGTTGTAGGGAGGATTGCCGAGAATGACGAGAATCTTGGTCTCCTGTTTCACCTTGCCGGCCCCCGCGCGTTCCGCTTCCAACTCCGGCCAGTTCTTGAGGTGGGGATTCTCGCCGCTGAAATCCCAGCCGGTGAGCGCGTTGGTCAGGAAGATGCCGGCGCGTTCGCCCTGAGCTTCTTTTAGCGGCACACCGAGGTTTTGCAGGAGCAGGCCCATTTGCAGGTGCGCGACCACGAACGGCGCGGGCATGATCTCGAAGCCATACACGCGCCGCATCGCCGCGTCTTTCGCCACCGCCAGCGCCACGCCGGTTTCACCTTTCTCCCCCGCGAGCGTCTTCACGATCCGCCGCAGCACTTCGACCAAATACGCGCCGGTGCCGCAGCAGGGATCGAGCACGAAAACGCGCGGATCGGCCAGGCCGTCGGGAATCTCCAGTTCGTCCTTCAGCACGGCGTCCACGCGGGACACCTGGTATTGCACGATTTCCGGCGGCGTGTACCAGACGCCGAGGTTCTTGCGCAGTTCCGGATCGAAGGCTTCGAGGAAGGGTTCGTAGAAATACTGGACGGCGTGGTTCTCGACGAATTGCTCGAAGAAAGCCGGGCGGTCCACGCGGTTGAGCGCGGCGGCAGTCCAATCCAGCACTTCCACCAGGCCGAGCGGTCCGAGTTTGGTGGGCGTGGCCACCTGCTCGAACAGCGCCTTGATCATCGGCACGTGGAGCGTCCACGCGGCGGCGCGCCAGTCGAATAGTGGCATGGGCGTCCCGCCCGTGTGATCGTTCGGGCTGACGGGCGAGACGCCCGTGCCACTGCGCTGCTGCTTGTGCCACAGCACCCAGGCCGAGAAGACGCCGTAGAACAAGGTTTGCACGAGCGTCGAGCGGAAAAAGTGCTCGCCTTTCTCGGCCTGGAATTTCATGCCCAGCGCCTCCTCCAGCGCGGTGCGGACGGCCGTCAGCGCGGGCAGGTCTTTGGCCGCCTCGACCCGGACGCGGGCGTCACGGGCATACGAGCCGAGGAAGAACGCCAGATCCTTTGGATTGTTCAGCGGCGCGGCGTGAAGCATCACGCGCTTGAGATATTCGGCGCAGCGTTCGCCCAAAACGGCGGCGGTCTTGCGCGGATGCGCGGCGGCGGCCCAGAACGCGGCTTCGCTGTCGGCCAACCGGAAGGACTCGCGTTCGAGCATCGCGCCATCGGGCCCGCGTTCGAGCAGGCGGAAGTCGCGGTAGTTGGTCAGCAACACCAGCCCGTAGTGGGCGAGGTACTGCTTCACCTGCGGCGTCCCGGCGATGTCGGCGAGTTCGTCGCCCGTGGATTTCACCTCGATGACGCCGCGCGCGGGTTTCTGGCCAAGGAGCAGGGCTTCCTCGTCGGTCGCCTTGAGCTGTTCCGGCGTGAAGAAGCCGCCGTCGGGCATCCCGGCGCCGGAGTTTTTGAGCTGGATCAGGCAGCGGACCTTGGGACGAAGGGTGTCGCCGAGGGCGTTGAGCAAATTGGCCAGGGCGCCGTAGCCGGAGGTCTCCTTCGCGGCGGCACCGGAGGCGCGGAGCGCGCTCAATTCCTCCAGGTAGATTTCCAACGGGTGCATGGCGGGAGGTTACGTTTCCGGCGAAGCGGAGTTCAACCTAAACCGCAATCGGCGCCTTGATCGCCGGCCAGGGATCGTAGTTCTCCAGCGTGAAGTCCTCGAACTGGAAGTCGTGGATGTTCTTCACCGCCGGGTTGAGTCGCATCGCCGGCAGCGGACGCGGCTGGCGCGTGAGTTGGAACCGCGCCTGGTCGAGATGGTTTTGGTAGAGGTGCAAATCGCCGAAGGTGTGGACGAACGTGCCCGGTTTCAGGCCGGTGACTTGGGCGACCATCAGCGTCAGCAGCGCGTAGCTGGCGATGTTGAACGGCACGCCAAGAAAGAGATCCGCGCTGCGCTGGTAAAGCTGGCAACTGAGTTCGCCGTCCTGCACGAAGAATTGGAACAGCGCGTGGCACGGCGGCAGGGCCATGGTGTCCACTTCGCCCGGGTTCCAGGCGGTGACGATGTGGCGGCGGCTGTCGGGGTTCTTGCGGATTTGCTCGATGACCTGGTCAATCTGATGGATCGAGCGGCCGTCGGCGGTGCGCCAGTCGCACCATTGTGCGCCATAGACGCGGCCGAGGCTGCCGTCGGGCGCGGCCCATTCGTCCCAGATCGTGACGCCGCGTTCCTGGAGCCAGCGGACGTTGGTCTCGCCGCGCAGGAACCAGAGCAGCTCGTGGATGATGGACTTGAGGTGAAGCTTCTTGGTGGTGAGCAGCGGAAAACCGGGCGCGAGTGGAAAACGCGCCTGCGCGCCAAACACGGCGTAGGTGCCGGTGCCGGTGCGGTCGGCCTTGAACCTGCCGTGTTCGAGTACGAGCCGGAGCAAATCGTGGTATGGCTGCATCGGGTTGCGACCGCGTGAATCTGGCCGGGCGGGGCGGGGATTGCCACTGGAATTTTCAGGCAGGGCGACGTGAACCGAGCCGCCAGGCCCGGCACCTCATCACGTTTCCCGTTTCCCGCCTCGCGCCTCATCCCACCGGCACCCAGCGATCCTTCGCCCGGTCGTGTCGGACTTTTACCAGCTTCCATTCTTTGGCCAGTTCGTCGAGGAAGGTGATGACGATGCTCTGTAGATCCTGTTCCCGCCGCGCCAGGAGCCAGTGAAACAGCGGCAGGGTGAGCACCGGCAGCCCCAGCCACCAGAACCCGCCCAAACCCGCGATCACCAACTCCAGGCCGAGCGACGACCAAAACGCCACCCGGGCCGGCAGCGACCAGCGTCCGCGCAGCCGGCAGTGGAGCAGTTGCCGGCCAGCGGGATGTTCTTCGATGGCCGTCGTGAGTTGCAGGTGGCACCAACGGTCGCCTTGAAGCTCCACGTCGAACTCGCTCCAGCCCAGGTCCGGGCGGTTCGGCCAGCCCCGGTCGTCCAACCGCTTCAGCACCGCGGCCACAAACCGCAGCCGGTCGTGGCGCTGCTCGGACCAGTAATGCACGGTGTCGAGTGGCTCGTCGCCGTGGCGCAGCGCGAGCGACTCCAGCGACGCGCGCGGCGCGCCCGGGACCGGTTGCCGGCGCAACCGGCCGCCATAACGCGCCCAGCCGCGGGCGAGGGGCTGGAGAAAGAACAGCAACGCCACGAGCGGGCGCGACCACCAACGGGTCCGGGCCGGCGGCAGGCACGCCTGCGCGCCCGCGGCAATGCAGACGGCGGCCGGCACGAGCATGCTGGTGATGGCCAGCGGTACCAGGCGGGGGAGCGTGGCCGTCAGCACCCACAACGGCAGCACGACCAGCGCGTGGTACTCGAGCGTCGTGCTCAGCATGAGCAGGCTGGCCGGCTCGGAGGCGTAGAGCGTCTGGAACCCGCCGCCGCCGAATGCGCCGTGGTAGATGAGGGGCCGGCGGAGCAGCACGCCGAGTTTCGCCGGAGTGTAGATGCGTCCGCGCCAGAGGCCGCCGCCGAGGGTGTTGAAATGCTCCGGGTGTTTGCGCACCAGCATCGCCTCCGCCTGGCCGTAGCCGGATTGCTGTTTTAGATACTCGCGCATGGTCGAGCGGCGCGCGTGCCAGACAAAGGCCGCCGGGCTGAAGCCGAGCCGGTAACCCGCCTGCTGCAAGCGCCAGCACAAGTCCACGTCGTCGCCGGCCCGGGTGAAAATCGGATCAAAGCCGCCTAACTCGTCGAGCACCGATTTGTAGAACGCCATGTTGCAGCCCGGAACGTGCTCGGCCTGGCGGTCCGCCACCAGGACGTGGGCCGGGCCGCCGGGCGAGGCCATGACCGCCGCGGCCACGGGCGAATCCTCCGGCGGCAGGAAATTGGGGCCGCCGACCCCGGCGAAGCCGTGGTTCAGCAAATCGGCGACGAGATAGTGGAGCCAGTCCTCGTCCGCGCGGCAGTCGGCGTCCGTGAAGGCCACGATCTCGCCGGTGGCCGCGGCGAGGCCGGTGTTGCGGGCGACACTCAAGCCGAGGTTCTCCGCGTGGCGAACGCAGCGGAGGCGCGGGTGCTCCGCTGCCAGTTGTGGCGTCGCGTCCGTCGAACCGTCGTCCACCAGCACCACCTCGTAATCGGGATAGTGCAGCCGCTCCAGGGAATCGAGGCACGCCCCCAGGGTGCGCGCGCCGTTGTAGCTGGCGACGACGACCGTGACCTTCGGATGATGGGGAAGCGGAAAGCAAGGCGCCTGGGCGAACTGCTCCCGCACCACCGCGAACGCCGGTTTCGGCTGGCGGTCGCGCGTGGTCAGGCCGAAGGCCCAATCCGTGACCGGCTGGCCGCCGCGCACCCAGTCGTCCGTGAAACTGAACACCACCGCGCCGGCGACGCCGCACCGGAACGCGCTTTCGATCTGCCACGCGAAGAATTCGGCTTGGGCGGTTTCGCCTTCGTGGCGCGCGTCCAGGCCGAATTCGCCGAGCACGAGCGGCTGGGTGTCGGCGATCACCTGCAGGCGGGCGAGGTAATTCTCCAACGGCCGGCGGTGGTGGAGATAGACGTTGAAGCAAACAAAGTCGATCTCCCGCGGGCGCAGGAATTCGGTTGGCGGGTAGTTGCCGAACGTGCAAAGGCAGCCCGGATCGACCGCCTTGGCTTCGCGCACCAGCGCGTCGAGGAACCGGGCCGTCGCCGCCGCGCCGCTCCAGCGGACGACATCCGGCGGCAACTCGTTGGCCACGCTGTAGGCGAAGACGGCCGGGTGCGGCGCGCACGCGGCGACAGCCGCGCGCACCGCCCGACGGGCCGCCCGCTGCTGTTCCGGCGAATCGAGCACGCAGAGGTGCTGGCTCCACGGGATGTCGATCAGCACCTTCAGACCGTGCCCGGCGGCAAGGTCCAGGAACCCGCGCGGCGGCACGGCATAAACGCGGATGACGTTCGCGCCCAACTCACGGACCTGGGCCAGGTCACGCGCCGTCTGGTCCGGAGAGGCGAACGGCCCGTCCTTTTCATTGGGGGCGAAGGGACCGTAGGCTACACCTTTGACGGGGAACTTCCCGGCGCCCAGACGGAAGAACTTTCCGTCCACGCGAACGCGGGAGTTGGGGGCCAGGGCCGGTGCCATGCGCGTTTAGACGGTAGAGTCCGCGCTTTCCATCATGCCGGCGGGGAAGCCGAGAAAGATCGTGCGCGGCCCCAGACACACCCGCCGTGACGGCGCAGCAGCCGTTTAGTCGCGCGGGCTATTTGACTTCGAGGTCGATGCCCAGCCGTTCGAGCGTGCTGGCTTCGTCCAGGCTCAATTGGGAAAGGGACTTGTTGTAGGTGTCCAGCGCCTGAATTTCGCTACCGCGCGAGATGGTGAGGGTGTTCTGCATCGTCAACACAATGAAGGTGGTGCTTTTGCCGTTTTCCAGTTTCTTCTGCTCGGCGGCCAGGGCGGCTTCGTTGTACTCGCGGGCCGCCCGCGTGGCCTGCACCTGCTGGTAATTGGCGCGGATCTGTTTGATGTCATTGTCGATGGCGATCATGACGTTCTGTTCCATTTGTTTGAGTTGCAGCAGCGCCTGCGCTTGGGACGCCTTGCTGGACTTGTAGGCGTTGCGGGCGGCGATGTTGCTCAGGGGAATGGTGATGCGCCCGCCGTAGGTGGCTTGGGGGCTGTTGAGCGTTTGCAGATTATAGAGGGCGTTGGCAAACTCCTCGCTGGCGGGCGGGATGCCGTACCCGTTGAAGCCGTAGGTGCCGAAGATGTCCAGTTCGGGGAATAGTTGGTTTTTGGCGAATTTCAACTGGAGGCCCGCCTGTTGCACGGTGAGCTTGGCCTGCAAGAAGTCCGGCCGCTGGCTCAACCCCCGGTACCAACTCTCCTGCAAATCCAGGAACTGCCGGGGCGCTTCCAGCGTGCCGGTGGGAAGCAAGGCAATCGGTTGCCACTCCGAAAAGTGATCGGACAGCAGCCCCTTGAGGACGTTCTCCTGGAGAAAGTAGGTGTTGGTGGCGGCGATGAGGCCCGCCCGCGCGGTTTCCGCCTGGGCCTCGGCCTGCTGCTCGTCCAACGGAGCCATCGCGCCCACTTCCACGCGCCGCCGGTTTTCCGCCACCAGCGCCTGGGCCAACTCGAGGGCCTTGGCTTGCACGGTGAGGTTTTCCCGGGTGTAAACCAGATCGTAATAAGCCTGTTCCACGGACGCCGCCGTCTGCATAATCTGCAACTTCAGGGCCAGTTCGGTGGACTTGAGTTGGAGCTTGGCGAGCCGGATGTTGAGCCGGGGGGTGTCAATCCAGAAGTTCTTCAACAGCGGTTGGGTGGCCGTGATGGCGACCGAGGCGACGGAGTTTTCGAAAGGATTCGCGATCGGCTGGCCGGTCTTGGGATCAATCCCGATGAACGACCGGCCATAGCTGTCGGTCGTGCTGGCCGCCAGACTGTAGGTCAACCCCGACGGCAACGCGCCGCGGAGCCCGCTGCTGAGGCTGTTGGCGTCCACGGTGGCGCCCGGAACGGTGAACCCCCCCGCCACCAACTGGGTGCCCGATACGGACCTGTTGTGTTGTCCGGACGCCGTGAGGCTGGGATCGTAGGCCCCGTAGTCGCCCCGCAACGTGTAGAGCGCCAGCATCGGATTGTAGCGCGTGATCTGCACGTTCAGATTGTGTTGCAGGGCGATCTGAAGGCAGTCCTGCAAGGACAAGGAGCGCGTCGGCGGCGGCTGGCTCTCCGCTGCGCGAAGAGTCCCAAGGGTCAACGCCAAAACACCCAAACCAGGCAGCCAATACCGTTTCATGTGTGCGGGTAGATTGCGAAACGCCCGCCGTCCCGTCAACAAACGTCGCGCCGGCGGCATTTCTCCCTCTAAGACCGCCGCGCGGCGGAAAAGTTTCAACGAATCGGGCCGGCTGACAGCCGAGCGGGCCGCCTCCTCGTCCGCGGCAAACCCATCCGCGCCTCCGACAAGACCATCGTTTCCGTCGTCGAGCTTTCCGGTCAGATCCCATGCTCATCGCCGAGCGCAACTTGGGCGCCTTTGACGGCCGTGCCCGTGGCGTTCGTCGCGAAGTCGCAACTCCAGGTGCCATTGGGGTCCGTTCGCATCCGAGCGTCTGCGGTCGAAACGCGCGAAACGCGCCTGAACGATGGTTCTCCGGTCGTAACCAGGCACTCAGAGCCGCCGGTGGCCTACCAATCTTTGAACCGCGGCGAGTTGTCGAACGGCTTCTTCTGGATGTCCACCGGCAACATGGCTTCCTGCGCCTTGGCGGCATCCAGAAGCTGGCGCGCTTGCTGGGGTGTCATTTGGCCGGCCCCGGCCGGCGTGGCGTCGCTTTGGTCTCCCTCTTTTGCCTGCTGGTCCTTGGACTGTTGAGCTTGAGCGGGCTGCGGCTGCTTTGGCTGGTCTTTCTGGTTTTTCGCTTGCGACTGCTGGCTTTCCTGCGGCTTCCGCGGAGATTGCTGCGGTTGTTGCTGCTGCTCCTTCTGTTGCTGCTCCTGGCGGGCCTGGTCGGGTTGTTTTTGCCGCTGGTCCTTCCCGGCATCCTTCTGCGACTGCTGCTGCGACTTGTCTTTGTCGTTCTTCGGCTGGTCTTTCTGGTTCTGCCGGTCTGGTTGCTGTTGCTGCTGCTTCTTGAGTTCCTCCAAAAGCCTCTGCACGTATTGTTCATTGAACTTTGCGTCCGTGTCCTTGGGATCGAGCTTGAGAGTGCTCTCGTAATCCTTCAGCGCCTTCTCCCAGGCGTCGATCTTCTTCGTCGGTTCCCCGACCCGTTCGCCCAGTTGGTAAAAGGTGTTGCCCAGGTTGTAATACGCATCCTGCTGCAGTTTCAAGTCCGGCGCGGCGAGCGCCTCGCCGAACTGCTTCATCGCCTCTTCAAACTGTCCGTCCCGGTAGGCCGCCGCGCCGGCGTTGAAGTGCAGCCGTGGATCATCGCCCTGGTGCTGCAGCGACTGCTTGAATTCCTTCAGGGCCTCGTCGTATTTGCCCCTGCGATAATCGCGCATCGCCGTGGCCGGAGAAGCGCGGGCGAGCAACGGCAAGGTCACGAAAAGCACGGCCGCCGCGGCCGGGCCCAACGCGCCTTTGGTGGAAAGAAGAACGGCCTTTGCCGGTGTCGACGTGCGCTTGCGCTCTGGGAAAAACATCTCGGCCAGCAGACACAAAATCGCCAGCAGCAGCGGCCAGTAGAATCGCTCGCGGTACCGCTTGACCAGTCTCGCCGCCGACTCTGTCCGTGTCAATTTTGAGAGGCCACCGGCGTAGAGTTTGTCGATGGTGTCGGCGCCCCGGAGCGGCAGGTAGAATCCTTGGGTCGCCGCGGCGATGTCGCGCAACAACCGCTCGTTCAGGTGCGATTTCACCACGTTGCCGTCCTCATCGCGGACAAAGTCGGTGCGGCCTTTGCTGTCCGGAATTCGCAGCAATTCCCCTTCCGGGGTGCCGATGCCGACGGTGAAAATCCGCATCCCCGCCTGCGCCGCCTTCTCCGCCGCGTCCAGCGCCCGGGAATCGTGGTCCTCGCCGTCCGTGAACAGGACGAGCGCCTTCTCGTTGTCCTGCGCCTTGAACGCCGTCTGCGCCGTCGCGATGGCGTCGGCGATGGCAGTGCCGCCTTGCGGGATGGTGTTGACGTCCAGTGCTTCCACCGACTGGCGGAACGCGGCGTCGTCCACCGTGAGCGGGCATGGGAGGAACGCCACGCCGGCGAAGGCCACCAGTCCCAGCCGGTCGGCCTTGGCCTGCTGCATCAAGTCGAGCGCCGCCAGCTTCGCGCGGGTCAGGCGGTTGGGCGCGATGTCGTCCGCCAGCATGCTCTTGGACGTGTCGATGGCGACGACGATGTCCAGGCCGCGCTGCTTGGTTTCCTCCCAGTCGAAACCCCACTGGAGCCGCGCCAGGGTGAAGAGGAGAAACGCGACCGCCGCCACCAGCAGCGCCAGCCGCAGCTTCCGACGCGCCGGCGAAAGGCCGGCCATCAGACCGGCCAGCAAGCGCGGCTCGATGAATTGCGTGAGCAGCGCCTGCTTTTTCCGCCAGGCCCACCACAAAAAGACCATGAGGGCCGGGGGCAGGACCAGCAGCAGCCAGAGCAATTGTGCGTTGGCGAATCTCATCACGGCAACCTCCGGAACACCGTCTGCCCTGCCACCACCTCGACCAGCAGCAGGCTGAGGCCCAGCGCAACGAAGTACGGGAACAGCTCGCGGTGTTGGGCATACTTCTTCACAACGGCCTCGGTCTTCTCCAGCTTGTCGATCTCGGCGTAGATCGACTGAAACCGCTCCGCGTTGTCAGCGCGGTAATACTTGCCACCGGTCATCTTGGAAATCTGCTGGAGCGTGTCCTCGTCGATATCGACGGGCATGTTCTGGTAGAATTTCTGGCCGAAGGCATAGACCGGCATCGGCGCCAGGCCGCGCATGCCGACGCCGATGGTATAAACCTTGACCCCCAGGGCCTGCGCGGCCTCGGCGGCGGCCAGCGGCTGGATAGTGCCCGCATTGTTCTGGCCGTCGGTCATGAGGACCACGATCTTGCTTTTCGACTTCACGTCGCGCAACCGGTTGACCGCCGTCGCCAGCGCGGAGCCGATGGCGGTGTTGTCCTCGATCATGTGCAGATGCAGGCGCTCCACGTTTTGCCGCAGGAAGTCGTGGTCCAGCGTGAGCGGCGCGGCGATGTAGGCGCGCCCAGCGAAGGCGACCAGCCCGATGCGGTCGTTGGGGCGCTGCTCGATGAACTTCTCCAGCACTGCCTTGGCCATGTTCAGCCGGTTCACCCGCTCGCCGCGCACCACAAAATCCTCCGACTCCATGCTGCCGGACAAGTCAATCGCCACGACGATGTCCACCCCGCTGGCCTTGACCTGCGTTTGGGTCTTCGTCAGGCGCGGCTCGGCGAGCGCGAAAACCAGCAGGCCCAGCGTCAGCCAGCGCACGGCTGTCAAGACTGCGCCGGCCCGCGAGCGGTGGACGTGGTTGATGCCTTCCAGCAAGCGCACGGACGAGTAGAGAAACGCCGGCGGCTGGCCGCGCCGCCCTTTCAGCCAAGCCAGCAACGGCAAAAGCAGGAGCAACGGCAGGACGTATGGATGGCCGAAGGTCACGCGATGGCGGAGTGCGGGTTGCGGAGTGCGGATTGGCCTGTGGCGTCAGACACGGTCGTCGGTGTCGGCTCGGTTTCCTCGACCAGGCGCAACGCCGAACCGTGCAGGTCGCGCAACTCCGGTTCGCCGGGTTCGTACTTCGCGAACTTCACCAGATCACATCGGGTGAGGAACTCGCTCAGACTTTCCTTTTGGCGCGCGCTCAGCAACGGGGTGTCGCCGAGTTCGTACAGGAATTCCTCGGTGGTCCGCTCCGGCGCGCGGAAGTTGAACTGCTCTTCCAGGTAAACGCGCAACGCGCCAGAAACCGCGACGACGAAGCGTTCCGGCTGCCCGATCAGAGCCAGGGCTTCCGCCAACTTCTGCCGGGCGCGAACATGAGGCGGGATGACGACCGCCGGCGGCATGAGGGCTCGGCGTTTTTGCCAGTAGCGCCAGGCGAGGAAGATCAGCGCCGCGACCGCCAGCACGCCCAACACCCATCCCAGCCAGGCCCAACCGCTAGGAATGTCCACCGGCGGCTTGATGTCGCGGAGATCGTTGGTGGCCGCGGCCGTTTGCACAACCGGGCTGAGGAGGTTCGTGGCCCTGGTCATAGGTGGCACCGGCCTCCGGCCGGGCGCGCCGAACGTCGCGCCCGGCTCCCGAACAGGCAGTGGGGAATCGTGCGTCCGGCGCCTCCGCCTTCCGGCGCGGCGCCGGCGCCACCCGCGGAATCCGCGCGCCGAGTCATCTTAACCACGCAGCCTCCGTTTCTCTCTCGCCTCGAAAAAACGCCCCAACTCGGCGGCGTACGGCTGGTCAGTGCGCAACTGGATGGCGTCGATCCGGGCGGAGCGAAACAGGCGCGCCAAGTCTGCCTGGGCCTTGGCCTGCCGGTCGGCAAAAACCGCCCGGTTGGCCGTGGCTCCGGTGTTAACTTCGACGATTTCGCCCGTTTCCGCGTCCTCGAGGAGCAGGCGACCCAACGCCGGCAGGGCCAACTCGTGCGGGTCGGTGACATGCACGGCCACGAGATCGTGGCGGCGATTGGCCTGTCGGAGCGCCGTGTATGTCGCATCGGAGATCACGTCGGATTGGACACGCCGCGCGGCCCGGCGTTGAATCGGTTGGGCGGCCGTCCCCGGCGATTCCAGAAAATCCGAGATGACGACGGCAATGGATTTGTGCGGCGTGACGCGGCTCAAGAATTCCAGCGCGCCGGGCAGATTCGTGCCGCGCCGCTGTGGCGCGAAGTAAAGCACCTCGCGGATGACCCGCAGTACGTGCTTCCGGCCCTTGCGGGGCGGGATGTATTTCTCGACCGCGTCGGTGAAGAGGATCAGGCCGACCTTGTCGTTGTTCCGGATGGCGGAAAAGGCGAGCACGGACGCGATCTCCGCCGCCAGCTCGCGTTTCGACTGCGCCCGCGACCCGAACAGCCCGGAGCCGCTCACGTCCACGATCAGCATCACCGTCAACTCGCGCTCCTCGACGAACTTTTTGACGAACGGGTGGTTCATTCGCGCGGTGACGTTCCAGTCAATCGAGCGCACCTCGTCGCCCGGCTGGTATTCGCGGACCTCCTCGAAGTTCATGCCCTGGCCCTTGAAGACGCTGTGGTAAGCGCCGGCAACCGTCTCGCTGACGAGCCGGTTGGTGCGAATCTCGATCTGGCGGATCTTCTTGAGGATTTCGCGGGGGATCATGGGAGCGCGGAATGCGGCATCAACCCAGTTGCCAGACGAACATCGGCGGCCGGCCGGTGGCGCGACGGACTTCGTTGGCGCGCTGCTGCAAGCGAACCAGCACGCGCAATTTCTCCTCCATCGGCAACTGTGCGGCCTCGCGATGGGCGGCGCGCGTTCGGTGAAAGATTTCCTCGGCAATCTCGCGGGCAGTCGGGTTCATGGCGATGCGTGTTTGAATGTGTTCCAGCGATCCATCAACTGGTGGCGCTGGAGAATATCCGTAAGCCGGTCGGCATCCACCGCCGCCTCCTCCAGCAGCAAGCTAACGCGGGCATGATCTTTGGCGTGCGCCGTTCGCAACGTGATAGTGGAGCTGGATCAAAGCGGTGCTGGTTTCCAGTCTCATTATTCTGAGCGCTTCCGGAGGCGTCTTGATTCCAGTTTCCAAGCTCTTCGACCAAGATCGCATCAGTTGTGTTCAAAATTGGCTGAGATGGCTCATGGTGTTGCCAATCGCATTCGTCATGGGCCTGGTCGGCGAAGTTCTTCCACGCTTCTTTTTCGCGGCTTTCGAGCTGATCGTCAACCATCATCTTCTGTTCAAGCCCGGCGTTGACTCGTTGGTCTGGCAGTTGTGGGATCCGCTTCTGTTTGTTGCCAGCGGAGTTTCAATGGGGTGCATCTTGACACTGTCCTTAGGATGAGTGGGTAAAAGGTTCCTCAACCGGCAGAAAGCGAGATGACATGAAGAATGAACGGAAGCCGGAAGCCTTGAAGCCGCTGC
>JAJXZI010000160.1 GCA_021780115.1 bacterium
GTGGGAGTAATCCTCCGGCGACGTGCCCCCGGCATAAAAACTCGAGGCCCGATCCGCGTAGTAGTACACGCCGAACGTGTACCGCATGGCGATGTCCGTCGGCCCGGCCGAATACGCCAACGAGGCGGAGGGAAGCGCCTCGAACCCCCAACTGGACCGGTAGGCGGGCGAGTTGCCCGGGGCCGTGTTGTAGTTGTCATCGTAAAAGCCCTGCAGCGTCGCCGAAACGCTCCAGGGCCGGGACTGATCGGGAGAACTGAAACCAGGGAGATAGCCTTCCGCTTGAACACCCGCGACGCCCAGCGCCACGATACCGGCAGAGGTAATGATTTTTTTCATATTACTGTTTTCGCTCGTATCGCCACTACTTCAAAGACAACAAAGGTCGTTCAACCTCAGCAAATTGACTGATTTCTACCGGATGACCCCTTGGTTTGTCAACAAATCTTTCAAGAAAAAGTCGTTACGACGCCTCCATAAACGTCCCGGCGACTCCGCCCAGCGCCTCATCCCCCCGCCGCGCCGACGCCCCAACGGGCGCCGGGTTGCGCGGTCAGCCTGCATATTTCACACCCCGCATGAAACCGCGGCAGAGCGGAGCGCCGGTCTGGGACCGGCTTTCGACGTTCCGACCGCGAAAAGCCGGCTCCAAGCCGGCGCTCCGCAAAACGAGTGTGAAATATCCAGGTCATGACGGCGGGATCGTGAGGTTCTGGCCCGCTCTCAGACGCCGCGGGTCCACCCCGGGATTGGCCGCCTGCAACGCGCTGAGTTTCACGCCGTGCTTTCGGGCGATGGTGTACAACGATTCCCCCCGCTGGACCGTGTAGCTCCTCGTGGTGGTGGTGACAGCCGGACGGGATTCCCGCGCCGGACGGGCCGGCGCGGCGGGCGTTCGGGCCTGTTCCGGCGGCGGGGCCGCGCGGAGCGCGGAGGACTCCGCCGGCGCGGCGTTGGTTGGCTGCGGCACGCCGGAGGGAAAGCGCGCGTAGTAGGCCGTCCACGCGGCCACCTGGCGGCGCAACTCCTGGTTCTCCGCCGTCAGCCGGGTGTTTTCCGCCAGCGCGTGCTCCAGGTCGCGTTGCATCGCTTGCGTCACCGGCGCCAGCGAGATCGCGATGGCCCGGGCCAGATCCTGTTTGCAGGCGTTGATCCGCTGGCGCACGGTGTCGGCCTGGTCGGAATCGGGACGCAGTTGCAGGAAGCGATTGAAATGAAAGATCGCCGCGGGCAGGTCGGTGTCGTTCCGCTGGTACAGCAGTCCCAGTTCGAAGTGGGCGCGGGCATTGTGCGGGTTGACTTCCAGCGCCTTCTCGTAGGCCTCGATCGCGCCGGTGTAATCGAGACTGCCGGCCAGGGCCTTGCCGCGCTGGAAATACGGTTCGTTCTCCTCATCGGTCCGGCTTCCGGTGGCGGGCAGACAACCCCAAAGCCCCAGGCACAACAACGCGCCCAGCAGCCAGCGGGAACCACCGACGAAGGAGATCATGGACGCGAACCTAAAGGAACGCGCCGCCGCACGCAACGCCACTCGCCCCGCGCCTCCTCCCCGGTTCGGCGTCACGGCCGGGCGCCGTCCTTCGATCCCCGGATCGGATGGGCGGGGGCAAAGGGATTGCGGCGGATCGCGCGCGCCCCGGCCTCGGCCGGCAGGAACAGCGGGCTGACGCACAAATAAATCCAGCCGACCAGGAAGTGCAGCGCGACGCCGAGGCCGAACCGGACCAAATCCAGCCAGCCCAGTCCGTAGAACAAAACCGCCGCGGTCATCAGCAACGCCCCCGGCATCAGCGCGGCTGCGGCCAGCCGCCAGGCCCGTCGGAGGCTCAAGTCGCGGTTGGCATAAAACGCCACAAGCCACACCGGCAGACAATAGACCGACGCCAGAATGCACCAGAGCGCCTCCAGTCCGACCACCACCGCCCCGCCCGTCGCCGCCAAGATGGCTGGCCGCCAGGCGCCCCACCACGGCTTAAGATCGGACCGGTTGGCCGCAACCACCCAATCCGGAGGGTAGGCCAGGTCCACGTACCCCAGCAACGAGAGCAGCCGCACGTCCCGTTGCCCGAACTCGACGCACAGGTCCGCCTCGTGCCCCAAGTCCGCCTCATGGTCCAGGTCCACCACGAGCGCCAAAAAGCGGTCTCCCGCCAGCCGCGTCGGCGAGTCCCCGCGCCAGCGCAGCTTGCCCTCCCGCACTTCCCCTTTTTCCGGCAACGCGCGCAGTGACCGCTCCACGGTGGGAAACCAGACGGACTGCAAAAACCACACGACGGTCACCGCCGCCAGCGCGGCCACAACTCCCTGCACCAGCAACAACCGGCCCAGCGGCGCGCCCGCGAACGCGGCCACGCCCCGCGGGGTCACCGGCTCCCACGCCCAAGTCGAGGGTCCGACGCGGATGCGCATGATGAGTGAGACGCGCCCATTGAACCAGACGGCGCACCCGCCGGCAACTCCCGTCCCTTCGGGCCGCAAGCGGTACGCAGGCGGTTTGACCCGGCGCGTCAGCTTCCGGCTGGGCGTTCCGGGACTGGCGCCGGCGGCTTGGGCGGGTTGGGGGCCGGAATCACGACCACCGGGACCGGGAAGCGCAGCTTCATCACGTCGTCCACCAACACCTCGATGAAATAATTGCCGGCGGTCTTGAACTCGACTTGGGGGAAGACGGTGACGTTGGTCGCGTTGAGGAAGGCGTCCCGCATCGTGAATTTGAGTTCGCTCTTGCGCAGGACCGTAGTCTGGTCGGGCGCGATCAGCCGGACGCATTCGGTGAACTGGCCCACGCCGGCGGTCCAGCGGTTGAAGACGCCCAACTTGAACGCCACCACCGGCACCTGCGGCACGCGGACCACATCCACGATGCCGAGGATGAAGAAATTGCCGGTGACCTCCTGCCGCACTTCTTCGCACAGCAGGGAGCACTGCAAGTCAGGGAGAATGCGCGTGGCTTCCATGATGATTCAAAATCCGAAAACCGAAGTCCGGAATCCGAAGGAACTCCGAAATCCAAAAATCGCAATCCTCCGCGCCGAGACGGTTCTGCGCGCGTTGAGTGCCCCGTTCCCTTTGGATTTCACGCCACCGCCCTCTCCGCCGCGCGGACGGTGTTCTGCATGAGCATCGCGATGGTCATCGGACCAACGCCGCCGGGGTTGGGCGTGATCCGGCCGGCCAGCGGTTGCACGTTCACGAAATCCACGTCGCCCACCAACTTCGTGCCGCTGGGCGCGGCCGCGTCGGGCACGCGGTTGACGCCGACGTCAATGACCGTCGCGCCGGGCCGCACCATGTCCGCCCGCACAAAAAGCGGCACGCCCATCGCGGCGATGAGGATGTCCGCCCGCCGGCAATGCGCCGCGATGTCGCGCGTCGCCGAGTGGCAGAGCGTGACGGTCGCGTTGGCGCCGGGGGCCTTCTGGCAGAGCAGCGCCGCCATCGGTTTGCCGACGATGTTGCCGCGGCCCAGCACCACCACCTCGGCGCCCCGGGTGGCCACCTGCGACCGCACCAGCAATTCGCGGATGCCCGCCGGCGTGCAGGGCTGGAACCCGGTCGGGTCGCCCAGCATGAGCTTGCCGACGTTCATGGGATGGAAACCGTCCACGTCCTTCTCTGGCCGCACCGCCGCGTAAATCACGGGCTGCCGGATGTGCGCCGGCAAGGGCGCCTGCACCAGGATGCCGTGGAGCCGCGCGTCGGCGTTCAAGCGCGCCAGCAGCGCGAGCAACTCCGCTTCGGTCGTCGC
This sequence comes from bacterium, assembly GCA_021780115.1. Classification (GTDB taxonomy): domain Bacteria; phylum Verrucomicrobiota; class Verrucomicrobiia; order Limisphaerales; family JAJXZI01; genus JAJXZI01. The sequence continues at coordinate 3,749 of JAJXZI010000160.1, forward strand.
CTCCGGCAAAACGTGCGTCTCGGAGTGCAGGCCCAGTTGCGCGGACGTCTTCTCCTTGCGTCCGACATAGACCTTCGAGGCCGGGTCTTCGCCGACGCGCACGAACGCCAGCCCCGGCCGCAGGCCGCGCACCCGCAACGCCGCGATGCGCTGGGCCAGTTCGCTCTGGAGCTGCGCCGCGATGGCGCGCCCGTCGATGAGATTGGCGGGGGGCGTCATTCCGCCAGTTGGATTTTCTGGATGGTGAGCACCGGCGTGTTCTTCCAGCGTCGGTCCATGCCCTCCTCGCCCGTCACCAGCACGCGCAAGCCCCGGTAGCGTTTGAGGTCCAGCCGCGGCGACGGCGAATAGAGATAATCCATCGTCTCGCCCGTGTCCGGGTTGGCGAGTTCGACCCACGACGGCGCCTGGATGCTCCACGACGTGCGCACGATGCCTTCGCGTTGCACGATCCGCTTGGGCGGCGGTTCCTCCGCGATGGGCGCCGGCGGGGGCGGCGGCGGCTCGTTGGTCGCCATCGCCACGGGGACGGGCGGGGGCGGAGCGACCGCGGTCGCCACGGCGTTGCTGGCGCCGGCGGTTGCGGCCGGCGGCGCGGGCGCGTTGGTGGTCGCGGCCACCGCGTTCGTGATTTCCGCAGGCAACGACGCCACGGTGAGATTGGTGACGATCGGTGTGACCACCACATTCGTCGCGGCCGGAGCCTCGGTGGGGACGGTAACGACCGGGGTGACCACGACGTTCGTCGTGGCTGGGGTTACCGGCGGCGCCAGAGTTTCCGGCTTCAAATTCTGCTTCAGGAATTCCACGGCGATGAAGGCGGCAGCGTTCGTCGGCGGCTCCAGGGCGAGCCAGCGGTCCTTCGCCAACGTCTCATTGACGGTGTCGCCCTTGCTAAGCGTGCCGACGACACTGAAATTCTCTCCCGGCCCGGCGCGCAAATTCAGCTTCGCCACCGTCACGGTCTTGTTCGTCGGATCCACAAACTCCGCGAAGACCCAGACCGGCGTGTTCGTTGGGAACGCGATCCGCGCCCACTGCGCCGGCCCGCGCCGCTTCGGCTTTTCCGGCGCGACCTCGCCGAGCACCGTGACCCCGTCGCCCCGGTTCAACCGCGTGATCACCTCCGAGCGGAGCGACGGCTGGCCGCGCACGTTCACCGCTTCGCCGGTCACCACGGCCGGTCCCGGCGCCAGCTTCACGGCCGAGGAAATCGCGGCGGGCGCGTTGGTCGAGGCGGGCTTGGCGGCGACCGGTTTGGCGGGGTGTTTCTTCCGGCGCGTCGCGGCCTTCGGCTTCTTTGCCGGCTTGGCGGCCGGCGCGTTGGTCCTGGCCGGGGCGGCCGGGGCGGTCGTCGCCATCGGCGCGAGCGCCGGGTCGGAAATCGGGACGTTCGTGGGCGGACGGGGAACCGTCTGGGCCGCCAGGCTCGTCGAGAGCGTGACCGCCAGCAACCACCAGTAAGGGGGCTTCATACCGGCGCAAGTAGAGATTTAATCTCCGTTTCTGTCAACGTCCGCCATCGACCGGGTTTCAACTGGCCCAGCTTGATCGGGCCGATCTGGGTGCGCACCAGCCGCTTGACGATCAGTCCCAGCGTCTCAAACATCCGGCGCACTTCCCGGTTCTTCCCCTCGGCCAGCTCCAGTTCCACCTGGCTCTCCGACGGCCCGGACGCCAGCAGCTTCGCCTTTGCCGCCTTCAGCCGCTCGCCCTCGGTGAAGATTCCGCGCGTCAGTTCCGCCAGCGTGGCCGCCGTCACGCGGCCCACCACGGTGACTTCGTAGCGCTTGCGCACCCCGTAGCGCGGATGCGTCAGCCGCAGGCTGAACGCGCCGTCGTTCGTGAGGAAAATCAGGCCCTCGGTGTTGAAGTCCAGCCGCCCGACCGGATAGAGGTTGCCCCATTCCTTGGGCAGCCACTCGCCGACGGTGGGCCGGCCCAACTCGTCCTTGCGGGTGCAGGCGCACCCGCGCGGCTTGTGCAGGGCGACGTAGAGCTTGCGGCGCGACCGGACTGGTTTGCCATCCACCGTCACCCGGTCGCCGGGCGCCTCCACCTTGGTGCCCAACTCGCGCACCGTCTGCCCGTTGACCGCCACGCGCCCCGCCAGGATGATCTGCTCGCCGGCGCGGCGCGAGGCCACACCGGCTTCCGCGAGGAACTTCTGGAGGCGCATTTCCACGGGCGGCGGGCGGAACGGGCAAGGCGGTCCACGGCGGCGCGCGGGGCGCCGCGTTCAGCCCGGAGGCCCGGTTCCGCGGTGGACTCAGCCTTCCGGCTTGGTCTTGCGCAGGCCGGTGATCCGGTCGCCTTCCTTCCACTGACCGCGTTTCTTGAGCAACTCGACGCGCTCAAACCGCTTCAACACATTGCGCTTGGCCGCCAGGGACGACGAGCCGCGCAAGCTGCGATGTTGTGACATAAATCAAATCCGTTCGTATAATCCGGTTCCCGCTTCGGTTGGAACCGCCGGAATGTGTATCACGAAGCCGCGGCTGGTGCCAACGGCTAATTTCCGCCGGGCGGCGCCGCGCGGCGGTTTTTTGGCGCTTGCCAGCGCGCGGGACCGGCTTAGGTTGCGCGGATGGATGAAACCCGAACCCTCCCGGCGCCGCGCGGTCGGGTTGCTCGCGGAGCCGGAGGCCAACGCGCCACCATTATGAACGAGGATCGACTGCACTACCCAACGGGCGAGGAGGTCCACGCCGGCGACCGGGTCGCCTACGGCGGCAAAACGGCCACCGTCGCCTTTGTCAGCGACGGCGACAGCGGCGAGTTTCTGCCGGGCTACGAAGACTACACCGGTTACGAGCGCGGCATCATGCTGTGTGACGACGACAGCGCGCTGACGTTCCTCCACGAGGACGACGACCAACTCGAGTTGGTCACGCCCGCCTGACCGGGCGCGGCGCTTGACAGTCCGGAGGCGTCGCCTAGCATCCGCGCGCGCTCCGATGAAACTGTTGTCCCTGTTGCTCCTCGTGACGGCCGCGCTGGGCTGCGCGGCCACGGCGGCCGATTTGGCGGACGGCATCCGCGCGATCGTCAGCGACTCCGTGATCACCGACCGCCAGGTCAAGATCAGCGCCTCGCAGTCGATTGAACTATTGCGCCGACGTGCCATTGACGGTCTCATTACGCCTGAGATGTTCGAGCAAAAGGCCGCCGAAACCATCAATGACGCCACGCAGGCCCTGGTGGACCGGCAGTTGATCGTCCACGATTTCGAATCCTCTGGCTACAAACTGCCGGAAACCCTCCTCGAAGACGAGATCCAGAAGCGCATCAAAGAACAGTACGGCGACCGGATGACGATGATCAAGACCCTGCAGGCCGAGGGCCGCACGGAAGAGAAGCTGCGCCAGCAAATCCGCGAGCAGATCATGATTGCCGCCTTGCAGCAGAAGAACGTCTCCGCGGCGGTCTTCATCTCCCCCCTCAAAATCGAGAACTACTACCAGCAGCACCAGGACCAGTACAAAATGGACCAGGTGAAACTGCGGGTGATCGAACTCTCCAGCAGCGCGGCCGCCACGCCGGAAGGGCGGCAGAAACTCGCCGACGACATCCTGACCAAACTCAAGGAGGGCGCCGACTTCGCCCAGATGGCGCAGGTCTATTCCACCAGCGTGTCGCGGAAGGAGAACGGCTGGCTGACCGCCGACGGCTGGATCGACCGCTCCGGGCTGCGCAAGGAACTGGCGGGTGTCGCCTTCTCCCTCGCGCCCAAGCAACTCAGCCCGGTGGTCGTCACCCCCGACGCCTGCTATCTGATGCTCGTCGAGGACAAGCGCGCGGGCCGGCCGCTGAGCGAGGTCCGCGACGAAATCGAGAAGAACCTGCTGGTCGAAGAACGCTCGCGGCTCCAGCAGAAATACATCAAGAAGCTGCGGGACAAAACGTTCTTCCGGTCCTTCTGACCGGGGGCGAGCGAGCGGTCCACCCACCCCGCCTTCAGCAACGCCGTTTCCCATGTCGGCCCCCCTTGGCATCGCGCTGGGCGACCTCACCGGCATCGGCCCGGAGGTCGCACTCAAAGCCCTGGCCGCCGAGTTGCCCGGAGATGACACCCGCTACCTGCTGATCGGCGACGCGGACCACGCCGCCCGGCTGAACCGGCAGCTTGGCCTGGGCTTGCCGCTGCAGCCGTTGGGCGGAGGCTTCGCCGACGCACGCGTCGCCATCGTCAATCCTTTCCCCTCGGCGCTGCCGCCGGACCTGGCACCGGGCGCGCCCGCGGCGGCCCTGGCCGCGGTGGCTTGGCTGCGCAATGGCGCCGAACGCTGCCTACGCGGCGAGTTGGCCGCCCTGGTCACGGCGCCGGTGAACAAACACGCCATCGTGCGCGCCGGCCAGCCGTTCGTCGGCCAGACGGAATTCCTCTCGCAACTCGCGGGCGCCGACCGCACCGCGATGATGTTGCTCGGCCACGATGACCGTGAACGCTGGCTGCGCGTGGCGCTGGCGACGACGCACCTGCCGTTGCGCCAGGTCGCGGACAGCCTGAGCGCCGCGAAGATTGAAACCGTGATCGAGCTGGCGGCGCAGGCGTGTCGGGACCTCGCGTTGCCGCGGGCGCGCGTCGCGGTCTGCGGCTTGAATCCGCACGCCGGCGAGGGCGGCGAATTCGGCACCGAAGACGAGGACCTCATCGCGCCCGCGGTGCGGGCGGCGCAGCGGCGCGGGCTGGACGTGGCGGGGCCGCTGCCGGCGGACACGCTGTTCCATCACGCCTATCGCGGGGATTACGAGGCGGTGGTGGCGATGTATCACGACCAGGGCTTGGGGCCGCTGAAGATGATCGGCTTCGCGAGCGGCGTGAACTGGACGCTCGGTCTGCCGTTCCTCCGCACGTCGCCGGATCACGGCACGGCCTACGACATCGCCGGCCAGGGAAAGGCGGACCCTTCGAGCATGCGGGCGGCCATCCGGCTCGCGCGGCAGTTGGCCCGGGCGCGCGGTTGAAGCCACGCCCGCCACCGCGCATTTCCCACGGCGACGCGACTGGCGGGCGTTGCCGAGCGCGAACCCGGTTGTCCCCCCACCCGTCGCTGCCGGCAGAGTGGATCGGCGCGGGTGCCTTGTCGCTTGCGCGCCCGCCGGGGGCTTCCTATCGTCGCCGCATGAAACGGATTCCCATTTTGCTCATCGCCTTTTTCCTGTGCGCCGCGCCGGCGTTGCGCGCCCAGGACGCCGCCACACAGGAACGGCTGGACAAGCTGACCGGGCAGGTGCAGGACCTGATCGCCAGCCAAGAGGCCGTCCAGAAGCGCCTCGACGCGCTGCAAGCCGACTTGCGCGACCTGCACGACCGCGTCAACAGCGCCAACAGCAGCGCCCCGACGCCGGAGGACCTCCGGCGATTGGGCGAGAAGATCGAAGAGGTGGATCGCAAGCGGGCCGCCGATTACGAGCGGATCGTCAGCCAGATTGAAAACCTCGGTAAAGCCGTGACCGCCGCGCCGCCGCCCACGCGGCCGCGCCAGCCGGCCGCCGAGGAAACCGCGCCGGCCAGCGCGCCGGCCAGCACATCGGACAAAGGCTACGAATACGTCATCAAGCGCGGCGACAAGCTCTCGTTGATCGCGCAGGCCTTCCGCGAGAAGGACATCAAGGTCTCGGTGAAAGACATCCTGGACGCGAATCCGGGATTGAATCCAGACCGGCTCCGCGTCGGGAAGAAGATTTTCATTCCCGCACCGAAGCCATGATCTGGGCGACGACCCAACCGGGAAATCCGCGATGCGAAATCCGGCCAGGAAGCCAATCCGCCCGGAGGTTTTCAGGTTTCGCGATGAACTCCCCGCGACCACGCCCAGGCCGTGATGACGCGTGCGAAACATCCCAGCCAACGGGTTTCGGATTTGCCTTCCCGGAAGGCGTCTGTCTAACTACTGAAAACTCGCATTCCATGAAACATGTCGCCTTGGCCGCAGTGGACTCCGCGCTCGTCTTCGGGCGGGGAGCAGCCGCCGTCGGCGCTGGTCAACAGGGCTTTCCGGAATAGGTGATTCCCTGGTTATGTTTCCATCGGCTTGGCTGTATTCCGTGGCACGGTGGGACACGTTTGGGCACGGCGCGCCGGGGCCGGCTTCGCGGCTGCGCAACGGGTGGATTCTCTCGAGTCGTGTCAAGGGCGGTCTCTGCCTGGTAAGCTGGATCCTGCTGACGTGTCTCGCCGGCTTCGGCTGCCACAGCACCGCCGGGAGGCCGGCGGCGGACATGGTGACAGTCGTCATCCAAGGGAAAAGCGAAGAGCAGATCCGCCAGGCGGCGCTCGAAGTGTTCACGAAGGCGCATTACCAACCAAGCACCGGCGCGCTGCGGGAGCAGGTCTTTGAGAGGAAAGCCGGCGCCCTGAGCAACGTGCTCTACGGCGGCTTGCCCGGGGAGGATCCCAGCGTGTGGGAGCGCGTGAGACTCACCTTCCTGCCCAAGGAGGACGGATCCTACGTCGTCGGGCTGAACGCCTTCCTGGTTTCGGACAAGGGGGAGAACTTCTTCGAGAACGAAACGCGGCGCTCCAGCTTACGGCGCCACTCGTATCGGAAGCTGCTCCAAGCGATCCAGGACAAGCTGAAGTAGGAGCGGCAGCGGGGCGCCGCGGCTCAACTTTTATCTTCGATCAACTCCCGTCGCGCGCCGCTGAGGAGTTGGTCCACGAAATTCGTCGAATAAACCCCGCGCCGGAAGTTGGGATCCTGGAGGATGGCCTGCTGGAAGGAGATGGTCGTCTTGACGCCGGTGATCATGTATTCCGCCAGGGCGCTGCTCATCTTGTCCATCGCCTCGCGGCGGTCTTTGCCGAAGGTGACGAGCTTGCCGATCATCGAGTCGTAGTGCGACGGGATGGTGTAGCCGGCGTAGGCGTGGGTGTCCACCCGCACGCCGTGTCCGCCGGGCTGGAAATACATTTCGATGCGGCCCGGGCTGGGGCGGAAGTCGTCGAACGGATCCTCGGCGTTGATGCGGCACTCGATGGCGTGCCCCTCGAACTTGATGTCGCCCTGGGAGTGACGCAGCGGCTCGCCCGCCGCGATCAGGATCTGGTAGCGCACGAGGTCGATGCCGGTCACCTCCTCGGTGATCGGGTGCTCGACCTGGATGCGCTTGTTGACTTCGAGGAAATAGTAATTGCCCTGGTTGTCCACGATGAACTCGACGGTGCCCGCGCCGACGTAATGCGCCATTTCCCCGATTTTCCGGGCGTCCTTCCCCATCTTTTCACGGAGCTTCTTGAACCGGTTGTCGATGAGCGGCGAGGGCGTTTCTTCGACGACTTTCTGGTTGCGGCGCTGGACGGAGCAATCGCGCTCGCCCAGATGGATGACGTGCCCCTTGTAGTCGCCGAGGATCTGGAACTCGATGTGGTGCGGGTCTTCGATGTATTTCTCGATATACACGCCGGGATTGCCGAAGGCCTTCTCGGCTTCGGTGCGCGCGGTGTGGAAGCCTTTGACCAGGGAGATGTCGTTGTGGGCGCTCCGCATCCCCCGCCCGCCGCCGCCCGCCACGGCCTTGATCATCACCGGATAGCCGATGCGCTTGGCGTTGACGAGGGCGTCCTGCTCGTTTTCCACCACGCCGTCCGAGCCGGGCGGCACCGGCACACCGGCCTTCTTGGCCAGCGCGCGGCTCACGGCCTTGTCGGCGAGCGCGTTCATGGCGCGGGAATTCGGTCCGATGAAGCGAATGTTGCAGCTCTCGCAGACGTCGGCGAAATGGGCGTTTTCCGAGAGGAATCCGTAGCCGGGATGGATGGCGTCCACGTCGGCCACCTCGGCGGCACTGATGATCCGGTCGATGCGCAGGTAGCTCTCATTCGACGGCGGCCGGCCGATGCAGATGGCCTCATCGGCCAGTTGCACGTGCATCGAGTTGGCGTCGGCTTCCGAATAGACCGCAACGGTGCGGATGTTCAGTTCCTTGCAGGCCCGGATGATCCGGACCGCAATTTCGCCCCGATTGGCTACCAGGATCTTTTCGAACATGACGGGAAACCGTGGGGGCCCGCCCGGCGGACGGCGCCGAAAGCAGGCCAGGCAGTCCGGCCCCTCAGGAGGGCCGCAGTTTGAACAGCGGTTGGCCGAACTCGACCGGCTTGGCGTTCTCTACCAGCACCTGGGTGACGATGCCTTTGGCTTCGGCCTTGATCTCGTTCATGACCTTCATCGCCTCAATGATGCAAACCACGGTGTCGGCATTCACTTCCGTGCCCACTTCGGCATAGTTGGCCGATTCCGGGGAAGGCGCGCGGTAAAAAGTGCCGATCATGGGCGACTTGATCTCCAGTTCGGGGGTGGCGGAAGCCGGGGCTGCCGACGGCGGGAGCGGCGCGGGCGGGGGAATGGCCATCGGGGCGGCGTAGGCGACGACGGGCGCATCCTCATAGTCCCGGACCGCCGCGGCCCCGTTTCCGGATCGCTTCAGACGAATCTTGAAGTCCTGTTTCTCCAGTTCGAACTCGGAAACCGAGTTCTTCTTCATCAAGTCGATGATGGCTTTGATGTCTTTTAGATCCACGGACCGTTTCGCGTTAAAGTTCGCCGCACAACTCGTCTCTGGCCGGCTCTCGGTGAGAAGCAAAAAAGCAGAAGCCGAACTTCGACTCTGCTTTGCTTGCGATTTCGTTCTGGGCGCAAGCTTACTAGGACGATGCAGGTCGTCAAGCATGAAAGTGGGTCGCCGATCGCCCTCAATTCGGGAACCAGGAGCGGCAATTCGGTCGGATTTCTACATCGCGTTAACGCTAACAGCCGCTTCCACCGCCAAAAGATAGGAATTTGCCCCGAACCCGGTGATCTGCCCGACGCACACCGGCGCGATCAGCGACCGGTGGCGGAATTCCTCGCGGGCATGGACGTTCGAGAGGTGGATTTCGATCGTCGGAATGCCCACGGCCGCGATGGCATCCCGCAAGGCGACGCTGGTGTGCGTGTAAGCGGCGGCGTTGAGCACGATGGCGTCGAACCGCCCTTTGGCCTGTTGGATCCAGGTGACGAGTTCGCCTTCGAGGTTCGTTTGCCGGAAGTCCACCTGGGCGCCGCGCGCCGCCGCCCGTTCGCGGACCTTGGCTTCGATCTCCGCCAGGGTCGTACGGCCGTAAACCGCCGGCTCGCGCTGGCCGAGGAGGTTGAGATTCGGCCCGTTCAGGACCAGGATATTCATACGGCCGGGGAGCCTACCGGGCGGGCGGCGGCGTGTCGATCCTGTTTGCGGGCGCCCCCAGCAGCCAGCCGAGGAAGCCGAAAGCCGGCCAGGCCAGGGCCGGGATGTAGAGGCCAAACTCGAAGCAACCCTGCACACTCCACCCCAGCACCCCCAGCCAGACGGCGAACCTGAGCCAACCAGCGCCCTCGGACGACCGCGGACGGCCCAGAACCAAAGCGCCGATGATGAAAGACACGTAGGCCACGCACCCAGCCAAGCCGGAATCACTGGCCTGCTGCAGGTAATCGTTGTGGACCAACCGGGACATCTCAGCGTCGGGCCGTTTGATCCGCTGGTAAGCCAGCCCGAAAGTGCCCGGCCCGGTGCCCCAGACCGGGTGCGCCCGGGCCGTCGCGGCGGCCGCGCGCCAGTAATCGAACCGGGCGCTCACGCTGGTGGCGCCGCGCTCGAAGAAGCCGGCGTACCGCAGGAAGAACCCCGCCAGGCCGAGCGCCAATCCGCCGGAGAGGAGAAGGATCTTCCATCGTCGTCGGAACCGCAGCCGCAGGAGCGTCATCGCGCCGAGCAACAGCATCAGCAACCAGCCCCCCTTCGATCCCGACCAGTACAGGCAGGCCAGCGACGCCCCCGCCAGCACGGCCACCAGGAACACCCGCGCGTCCTTGGCCAGCCAGCGCTCGCTTTGCCACAGGAAGGCCAGCATGGCCGGGAGGAGCAACAGGAGCACGCCCGCCAGCGTGTTTGGATAGAAAAGCGTCGAGAAAATCCGGTTGCTGGACATGCGCTTGAGCAGCTCCGGCGGCGCTTCTTTGAGCGTCGGCAGGGTGTAAAGCTGGAAAAACCGCCGGGTCTCCGCCAACCCGCCGAAATGCTGCTCAAAACCGGCCGCCAGCACCACAGCGAACCCCGCCAGCAGGCCCAGGAAGAAAAGCGACCGGTCGCTCACCCGGGCCAGGCAGAAAAAGCCGAGGTAGAAGCAGGCGACGCAGACGGCGAAGTGTTGCACCGTGGCGATCGTCAACGCTGGATTGACCGTCCGCGTCCCCGCCACCAACTCCCACGCCAACCAGAGCAGCGGCAGCACGGCAACCGGGCGCAGCTTCGGGCCTTCCGGCACCGCGGCGAACAACAGCAACCCCGCCAGGCCGACGATGACCCAGAGCGGGTAACCGAACGGGATTGGCCAGGGCGTGAGCAGCCATTCATAGACGCCGTCCGGCCGCTCCACCATGTTGCCCAACACGACGGGGTTTCCGAACTTGAGCAGTGCCAGGCCCAGCAGGCCGCCGAACAACCCGGAGAAAAGCCGGGGCAGGAAGGGGCCGTGGCTATGGATTCCGACCCGGTCGCGCGGTTTCATGGGGTTTCCTGGCACCGCCGCTAGAGCCACAACTTGAGCAGGCCCACCTCCAGCGCCAGCGCCTCCTGGACGTTGGTGCCGAGAAGCCGCTGCGTCCGCTCCAGCACCTGCAGGTTTTCCATCGCCTGCTTCGGCGAGATGCGGCGGGCCACCTGCTGCGGGCTGTTCCAATCCGGGAAGCAGAGCAACTCCCGCCCCATTGACTGCGTCCGGAGCCAGACATCGCGGAACCACATCTGCAGCGCGGCCAGCAGGTCCGCCCGGCGCAGCCGGTACTCCGCCTCGATGGCCGCGGTGAGTTCCTTTTCCCATTGCTCTCGCAACTCCGGCTCGACGTCCTGGTCCTCGTAGCGGGTCAACGGGGAGCGCGCCTTCAGCGTCTTCTCAACCTCCCCTTTCAACTCCGCCAGCTTCGCGGCCAGCACGCCCAGCAGCCGGTACCGGCCAATCAGGCTTTTCGAGTCGGCGGCGGCGCCCTCGCCAAAGCGCCGCAGCCAGTCCGCCTGCTCTGGCGCCAGCGCCCGCCCAGCCGCGCCGGCGAAATTCAGCCGGAGGCAACGCGAGAGGATCGTCTCCAACAGACGCTGCGGCTCGGTGGTCAGCAGGATGAGCACCGACTTCGGCGGCGGTTCCTCCAGGGTTTTGAGAAACGCGTTGGCGGCCTGCACGTTCAATCGGTCGGCGGCGACGATCACGCCCACTTTGTACTCGGCCTCGGTCGGCTTGAGGTTGACCGCGTGCATCAAGTCACGCATCTGGTCGATCGTCACCACGCGCAGTTTCGACTCAGGCCGGATCCAATGGACGTCGGCGTGCGTTTCGTGGTCGATTTTCAGGCAACTGGGGCAGCGGTCGCAGCAGTCAATGGCCGGGGCTGCGGCGCTGGCGTTGTGCGCCGAAGGATCGCGCTGAAGGCTCGATGCTACGGCGTCGCTGCGTGACGGCTGCTGGCAGTTCAGGACCTTGGCCAGCGTCCGCGCCAGGGCCTCCAACTCGCCCACGTCGTGTCCGGCAAACAGGTAGGCGTGGCCGAGCCGTCCGCGCTCCAGA